>JAQCBQ010000081.1 GCA_027621385.1 Bacteroidota bacterium
CTTGGCATCCAAGGCAGCACCACCAATCAATCCGCCATCAATATCGGGCATGCTGAGTAAGGCGCCGGCATTGTCTGGTTTCATGCTTCCTCCATACAGTATACGGGTATCTTTTGCCCGTTTTTCGCCCACAAATTTGCTCCAAAGCTGGCGCAAAAAGGCATGGGCCTCCTGAGCCTGTTCCACGGTGGCTGTTTTTCCGGTTCCAATTGCCCATACCGGCTCATATGCCAGTACTACATCGACTGAAATGTAGGAAAATTGCTCAAAAACCTCCCGAATCTGACGCCCCAAAACCTCTTCGGTTATGCCTTGCTCTCGTTCTTCTAAGGTTTCTCCAACGCAGAATATAGGAATGCATTTTGCAATCATGATTTGACCAACTTTTCCGATCAGCACTGGGGCTCCTTCTTTAAAATACTGCCGGCGCTCACTGTGGCCCACCAAAATATAGCGGCAACCCAAATCGCTCAGCATGTCTACACTAATTTCTCCTGTAAAGGCGCCCTGCGAATGCTGGCTGCAATTTTGCGCGCCAATCTGAATGTCGTCCAGCTGTTGAAAGGCTCCCAAATGGGTGAAAGGCGGCAGTACCAGCCATTCTAAGTGCTCAGAAAATGCTCCGGCATGTTTGCCCGAAAGAAGTTCTTTGTACAAGGCAAGGCCCGCCGTAGGGCTGGTATTCATTTTCCAGTTTCCGGCAATCAAAGGTCGTTTCATAGCTGGGTAGGTTTGCGTTGCAAAGGTAGGATTTCGCCTCAAAGGCTAGGTCGATGCTCCATGAATTGCAAGCGTTGTGGTTTTGGAATGGTTCTGAAACGGTTGATTTTGGGGGCGGCTGACGGGCTTTCACCGGTTGTCCGCGTTGGCCGGAAGGCTGGCCCAGCGGGTTTGCGGTGGCTCCTAAAGTCGCCTCCGCACCACGCGGGCCAGGCTCCGGCCCACTTGCGGGCAACCCGGTTCAATCCCTGCCGCATTGAAAAACGGAGTAGATTCACAACCCACGTTGCAACCACCTTCATGCTCCAGAGTTAGATTTACATGGCCCCATCACTCAGGGTTTCGGTGTTGATTTTTCCAATTCCTGACCCGCACGAATTAAATCGGCCGAGGATGTTATTTCTAAAATCAGAGCAATGAGGCCTGAAATACCGCCCAAAACTCCCCCCAGAACGGGCTGTTTGGCAGCTATCAATCCAACCGATATTCCCGTTCCGCCCAACGCCACAACCAAACCTGCAATGCGCTTTGTGCCCGCTGATTTTAAATACATGCCTGCTGTCTTCATTTTCCCATCCTTGGCTCCCAATTGGAATGCCTGATAGCTGCCCTTATAAACGCTGGAAGTGCTGCTGAAGGGCAATAAGGTATTCAACGCTGAGCGTACTTTGCGCATGGGGACTGAATCCGGTACTTCCAAATATACGTCGTAATGCAACCTGGAATAAAGTCCAGATTCACTGTAAACCTGCACAACCACCGTATCTATAATGCCCACTACTGCTCCTTTATAGCGCAATTCTTCCCCTTTCTTTCCCGAAAAAACCGTGTCGGTTTGCCCAATGACCTCATTTCTACCAAAACACATTAGCAACAAAAAGACGATTGCTCTAAATAAATGATGAATTCTCATAATAATACATTTTAATTAAACTTAAAGTGCAAAGGTAGGCAATTTTGGGCGGCTATTCTGTTGCCAGGCGCAAAGGGTTCGCCTCCCAATCATGCCCCCATTGCATCGGAGCTGAAACAGATTCCCAAATCAACTTCCATATGCTCTCCCTGCTTTTCTATACCTTTGCCACATGGAATTATCGTCAGTTTTATTAGGGAAATCCGGGCTAAGGGTTTCCAATGCCTGCTTTGGAACAATGACCTTCGGAACGGAATGGGGCTATGGAGCTACAGCAGAAGAATCAAAACTTCTGTTTGAGCGCTTTTTAGCCATGGGAGGCAATTTTTTCGATACCGCCAACCGCTACACCGAAGGCAGCAGCGAACGCATACTCGGTGCGCTGATTCGTGAATTTAGCGTTCGCGATGAAGTGGTTGTGGCAACAAAGTTTTCTCTGCGCAGTGGCGATGGCAAACCCAACGATGGCGGAAATCATAGAAAAAACATGCTGCAATCTCTGCACGGCAGCTTGCAGCGCTTGGGCACCGATTATGTGGATGTGTTTTATCTGCATGCTTGGGACTTTTCAATCGACCCCGAAGAGTTGATGTTCAATCTCAATATGCTGGTGCAGTCCGGTAAGGTGTTGCACATTGCGTTGTCGGATGTTCCGGCGTGGGTGTTTTCCGCCTGCATGAGCATAGCCCGCGAACGTCATTATGCCTTGCCTGTTGCCCTGCAAGGGGAATACAGTCTGCTTACCCGCGATATGGAACGCGATATGATTCCGGCCGCCGCGCATTATCAGGTGCCGGTTCTGGCCTGGGGCACGCTGGCCGGAGGTGCATTCAGTGGAAAGTATTTGAAAGGAGGCAGCGGACGCGTTCCCGAAAATAGCCTGCGCCGCAGCGAACGCGCCAATGCCCTTACTCAAACTGTGGTTCAAGAAGCTGAAAAATTAGGAGTCGAGCCCATTTGCTTGGCCCTAGCTTGGACCTTAAAAGCGCCAGGTCATGTTATTCCAATTGTTGGTGCTCGCAACGCTTCGCAGTTGGAACAAACACTCCAAGCCATGCACCTTGACATCCCAACCGAGGTGCTGTCTGCCCTTGATGCCGCCTCAGCCATTTCTTACGGTTTCCCGCACGATTTTTTGCGTGGTGATCTGATCCGGCAGCTTCAATTTGGAGCTCAACACCCTCAATTTCCCGTGCCGGGGCTATACCGCCAATCCCTCTGAACCATGTCTCGATTTAAAATTGAACTGCCCGATTCTTGGCATTTTGAAACCCAAATTCCTGTTCGAATTACCGATTTAAATTATGGCGGGCATGTGGGAAATCAACATTTTTTGACCTACATGCACGAGGCCCGGGTGCAATGGCTAACTCAAGAAGGTTGGTCAGAAATGGATGTAGAGGGGGTAGGCCTGATTATGTCCGATGCCGCTGTGCGATTTCGCCGAGAAATTTTTTATGGTTCAACCCTTCAAATTAAACTGGCTGTTGCCGAGCTTGGAATGAGCAGTTTTACCCTAATTTACGGGTTGTATGATGCCGTTTCCAGCGAATGGCTGGGTAGCGGACAAACCGGAATGGCTTTTATGGATTATTCAAGTCGAAAATTGGCCACAATGCCTCCATCGTTTAGAACGAAGTACGCACCATGAAATTTGGCTTTCTAAATTACGGGAATGACCCCTCCGACAAACAACGAAGGATGTTTGTTTACCAACGTGCAGAAGAAGCGGAAGACATGCTGCAGCGCTGTTTAAGCCAAGGAATGGATGCCCGTTTGGAGCATCGAGAAAAAACAGGAGTATGGTTGGTGGGCATACCTAAATCTGAATTTGATCGGGCTTTTGATTGCAATGCACAAGTAAAAGCAGCCTCAAAATCCTATCTGATTTCCGATCGGCCTTTGCGTATTTTTTTATTCGGTATTTTCTTTGTCAGCTTGGCCATTGCCCTTACCGGTGCCATTGTTACCGCCCTAAAGAATTAACCAACGGGATTTTATGGTTTCAAATAAAGAACCGAACACACAGTTCGGTTCTACCTCTGTCGTTGCAAATGGCTCTTCCCCCTTGAACCTATCCGAACTTTCATCTATATTGAGGGATGAAAAAAGAGGGAGGAGACAACCGAAAAAAGACCGGCGGAGAGGGCGAAGGCCTGGCGAAGGCATTTTTGGAACAAAAAGGATACAGGTGCTTGCACCAAAATTGGACAAAGGGTAGGGGAGACATCGATTTAATTATGCAACAGAATGAGACCTTGGTGTTTGTTGAGGTTAAAACCAGATTAAGCCTGGTTCCATTTGAAGATATGGCCCCCGGTAAAAAACAAATCGAACATTTATTCGAACTGGCTGAGCGTTACTTGGAACTCAACCCACCTCAGGCGGAGGTCCGATTTGATTTGGTATTTGTAACCAAGGGTTTATTCCGTACCGAGATTGTTCATTTGGAGCATGGCCTCTCGGGCGCCTGATACGGCTGCCCTAAAATCGTCCATGGTCCAGGCACCTTGCAAGGTGAATTCTCCGGAACGGGTTCGTTTTAAGCCACTCAAATAGGCCCCACATCCTAAGGATTGACCAATGTCGTGCGCAAGGCTACGGATGTATGTGCCTTTACTGCACACTACCCTAAGTACTAGAATGGGTGCTTCAAAGGAAAGGATTTCAAGGGTGGAAATTTCAACGGAATTGGGCATTAACTTCACTTCTCTTCCTTTTCTAGCCGATTTATAGGCGCGTTTGCCGTCTATTTTTTTGGCTGAAAAAATGGGTGGCATTTGCCATTGTTCGCCTAAAAATTGAGTTACCTTGGCTTGCATTTCCTCGGTTGTGGGAAATTCACAGGTTGAGCTGGGAATCACTTCGGTTTCTAAATCGAAACTGGCGGTAGTACCTCCCAGGGTGATTTCGGCTATGTATTCTTTCTCAGCACCAGAGTAATCTGCCGCTTGGCGAGTGGCTTTGCCCGTGCAAATGACCATGACGCCTTCAGCCAGGGGGTCAAGGGTGCCGGCATGACCCACCTTAATTCTGGGCTTTCCCCGGTCGGTAATGACTCCGCGTACAAAACGGACCAGCCCAAACGAACTCATTTTATAGGGCTTGTCAAATACCAAAACGGCCCCTTCCCTGAAATATGCATCGGTTAACATGGGGCAAAGATAGGCCACGCAACAATGTTTACCTTTACCCTGTCTTTATTCTATGTGGCGAATTGGAAATTATCTGAGTGTATGGGGATGCCTTTTCTTTGTTTTATCCTCAACGGGTCGAGCACAGTCGCCTTCTTCGTGTTTGTTGGAAAGCTTAAATGGAAGTGTTAAAAGGCCTTGGTTGTATGTTGAAAATGAAGCAATTTCAACGGAATTAAAGGAGATTTTCTCCCGCATTCAACCCCACAGCAGCTATGTGGCTCCGGTACAACTAAATGTGGCTGCCCAGGTCGATAAATTTGTGTTCGCTGAGTCTAAAGGTAGCATTGTACTCAGCATAGGCTTTATTCAATCTTGCCGCCGAAAGGCTCAACTTGCCTTTGTTCTGGCTCATGAATTGGCTCACCTGGAATTAAGGCATGCGTATGCCCAATCTCACTATTCCTCGTTGTCAGGTGCTGAGATTGAATTGGAAAAGGAGGCCGATCGACGCGCTTTAGAATTGGTGAAAATGGCCGGTTTTTCCTCCTACGCAGCCCATTCAGCTTTCTTGATTTTTAGCCCCGATTCCTTAACCGCCTCTTCCATTTCAAGCCGTTTTTTCCCCTCTGGTGTGGCTGGGACGTATTTTGCTGAACCGGAACAGGCATTGGCTTACGACGGACAGAAAGAGGAACGGTTGGCAATAGCAGAACGCTTAAGGCTACTTTCAGGCAGATATGCCTTTATACCTGCGACTGCAGAAGATTCTTTGCCGGTTCCGACTCAATTTTTACGTGAAGCCAATGCGGCATTGATTGAAGCATATTGCGGCAGTAAAAAACCCGTTCGAGCCCTGAACATTTGGTTGCAAGACAGCATTCAGGATCTTCGAAATCAGCACCAACGCCTGTTTATCGCCTGCCAAATCCTTCACTTCAAAAATACAAACCGCCTTCCCATGCCGCATGGAATGGGAGATGCTCAACTGCGTCAACTGGAAATTATTTTCCATGGCTGGTCTTCAGCCGAGGTGGCCGCTTGGGCTCTCCGGCATGCTTTTGATGCCAGTCAGTACTTCCCCAACGATACCCTATTGATGACCTTGACCGAATCCATTGCACTTCAATGTGCCCATTCGTTCAAAAAGAATTGGAATTTGTTTTCAAGAAAACCATTTGATCAAACAAAATTTGATGCCATGGTGGACAGTTTGGGTAAGGTCCGTAAATATACACACTGGCCCGCCTGGAAACGCTTTACTATTTCAGAACAGCTCAAAAATCAACTTGAATCTCCTCTTTGGTTTGGAGCAGATGCTATGCTCAACTCCGATTGGTTCTCGGCATTAAAATCGGCCTATGCTCAATATACTCCCCACCGCATTGAAGATGCTCTGGCTTGGATGAACGGACGGGGGAATGTTTATCCTCAGCTTCAATCAGGCACTCAATGTTTGGTGATGAATGCTGAAATGGCTAGCACATCAATGCCCAGTTCCCTTCAATTTTATACATCCGCGGGTGTATTGGTTTCTTCTTCTGATGCATTAACATGCAACGAACGTCAATTGCTTTGGGAACTTTGCTTTTCTATCGTTGAAAATCCCAATGCGTCCGTACTCCCAATTCAACATCTTTCTTTGTTGAAACTAAGAAAACGCTTGGATTTAAGGTATTTGGCTCTGGCATTGAAGGAACCCTCAGGATCTAAATTGGCAGATTTTCCCCATTTGGAGTTCTTGCCCGGTGTTCCTGAGTCCATCGAAGATTTTCCTGAGTCCAATTCAGGCTATTGGATTGGTTTTATTGACTTGGCTAGATATTCACTCATATATGCCTTGCCCTTAAATTCAAACACAGCGCTCCGCAATCCCTGGGCAGCAGTAGCCAAAAAATACCCATTTCAAAGCAAATAATTGCTGTCAGTGTTCTACTTATGTTTCCCTACTTTAGCTGAAAATTGCTCGAGTTTTTGTTTATTTAGGCCATGGAATTCATAGATAAGTTTATTTCTAATCCCATTTTTATAGCAATTGCAGTTGGCATTATTGCTCTGCTTATTTATTTTATTATTAAAAAGGTGCTCAAGCTCATTTTTTTTGCCTTGATTGCTTTGGGTGTATTTCTGCTGTATGTGCATTTTACTGGTGGAGATGTTGAAAAAACCTTGGAAAAGGGAAAAGAAAAGGCAAACGAATGGATTGATTCTGCTCAAAATTAACGCATTGAAGTATGACGAAGACAAGGTTTAGCCTTGGCATTTCTGTATTGTTATTCGGTCTGTTGTGTTGGGATGGACTTGCTTTGTTTAAAAAACAACCGAAGAGAAAAGTGAATGCGGTTAATGTTGTTGGTGTTTGGGATTACAATCCTGCGCATCTATCGGCTGCAAAAAGAGGAGGGTGTGGTTTTATCGAATCCAAAACGCAATTAGAGCAACTTAAACGAAATGGAAAGTTGGTAGAAGTAGTCAGCGGTCCAGAATTTTTCATCCAACATTTAACGCATTCATCGCCCTATTTGGTGCCCAAAGCAAAAGAGGTTTTCCAAAAACTGGGTTCAGACTTTGTTGAAGCAACGGGATGTCGATTTGTAATAACCTCTTTAACCCGTACATTAAAACAGCAACAGGCCTTGAGCGGAAATAACATCAATGCTGCCAAAGAAAGTGCCCATTGCTATGGAACTACGATTGATATCAGCTACATCCAATTTGAGGGACAGGCAAGAGCGGCAGTCAATCCCGAACAGGTTTTAGAACAACTTCTGGTTTCGGCTAGGAATCGAGGCGATGTGCTTCTGGTTAAAGAACAGCGGCAGAAGTGTTTCCACATTACCGTTCGGTGAGATTGGACAGGGGGAAAGTTCATTTTTAAAGGAACGTGGCCGCCCCTGAAATTCAGGCGACGGCCAAATTTATATCCCAAAAATCCACGTTTAATAACCCGGATTCTGAGTCAAATTCAGATTTAATGCAATGTCTGGAGTAGGCAAGGGGTATAAAACCAAATGGGATGCAGCCGCTTGACAGCTGCGCTACCCCCTTAAACGGCCGAACGAAATCTCCACCGCTAAATGTGTTAAAAGGATTTTTTGAAAAATAAAAAATTGAAATTTTTGATTAAAATAATTAAATTTGAAATGTCTTATCAAAAATAGAAATTTAACAAAGAATAAAATGACTTTTTCTGTATCAGATCCAACCTTTCCTTTAAATGCGGCCGAGAAGAAAAGGATTGTCCTTTTTCTGCATGAACATTTAGAGGAATATGGAGATTCAGAAAGGGCTATACTGAATTGCTTGGACTATGCCTTGAAAGAGGTTCCATCTTTTGGTGGTTACATTGTGGAGTTGTTGGACGGAAAGGAAGTAATAGGTGTTGCAGTGATTAACCACACAGGAATGCTCGGATATATTCCTGAGCACATTTTGGTGTACATAGCGATTCACAAGCAGAAAAGGGGGCTAGGAAATGGAGCCCGATTGCTTCAAAAAGTGCTTGATTTGACTCAGGGAGATTTGGCTTTGCATGTAGAGCCTGATAATCCGGCCGCCAAATTGTATTCAAAGTTTGGATTTACCTCGAAGTATTTGGAAATGCGAAGAGTTCGAGAATCCCAGTAAGGTATGGCAAACATCGATTACCTTGTTTTTTTTGTGTACAGCCTTTTCATCGTTGGATTGGGGGTGTATTTCTTTTTTAAAACCAAAAACAATGCGTCTTATTTTACTGGAGATAAAGAATTGGGTGCTGGGCACATAGGTTTGTCAGTTGTGGCGACTGATGTAGGAGGTGGATTCTCCATTGGATTGGGTGGCCTTGGTTTTGCACTGGGTTTGAGTGGGTCTTGGTTGTTGTTTACCGGATTGTTGGGTGCTTGGGTTAGCGCCGTGCTTGTTATTCCTGCTGTTTTTAAAACCAAGGGCTTCGATAACCTATCCACCTTCCCTGGATTTCTAGGCGCTCATTATGGCGCATCTATAGCTTTGGTGGCCGCCCTTTTTTCAGGCATCGGATACATTGGATTTACTTCAGCCCAGCTGTTGGCAGGAGTGAAATTGGCCGCGGGTACCTTTCCGGATGTTCAGCCGCATTGGATACTTATTGGGATGGGGCTAGCCGCCGTACTTTACACGGCGTTTGGAGGTATGAAAGCCGTTATTTATACCGACACCATTCAATGGATTGTTCTAATACTGGGTTTGGGTGGCATTGGCATACCTCTGGGTTACATGAAGGTCGGTGGCTGGAAAGGCCTGCAATCTACCTTGCCCGAATCGTTCTTTTCATTAAACGCGTTGACCTCTTTGCAGGTGTTGGAGTGGTCCTTTACTATTCTGCCCATTTGGTTTGTTGGGATGACCTTATATCAACGTATTTTTGCTTGTCGAGATGTTAAAACCGCACGAAAAGCCTGGTTTATTGCCGGATTATTCGAATATCCAATTATGGCATTCTTGGGAGTTGGCGTTGGAATGCTGGCACGTTCAGGAGCTGAACTGGGCATGATGTCATCTTTGGGCTTTTCTTCTGCTGCCGAGGTGGTTGATCCGGAAGTCGCAATCCCTATGTTCATTGTATCTATTCTGCCATCCGGACTGGTCGGTCTGCTTTTAGCGGCTTACTTTTCTGCTATTATGTCAACAGCAGATAGCTGCCTTATGGCAGCCTCGGGAAATATTTCAGTGGATATCTTGAAATTTAAAAATTCTTCCATTCACCGAAGCCAGCTGGTAACCTTGCTGATCGGACTACTCTCCATTGCCATAGCCTGGAAAGCGGAAAAAGTATTGGCCATAATGTTGTCTTCCTATTCTGTGATGGTTTCCGCTATGGTATTGCCTGTGCTGTCCATTGTTTTTAAATGGCGTTTTCATGCTACATCTATTTTAATTTCTATGCTTGTTGGCGGAGGCACAGCGCTTGCGATGGAGCTTTTTGGGGGCGGTGGAGCCTGGGTCGTTCCTATCTCTCTAAGTACGGCCTTAAGTAGTGCATGGCTAAGTCGATGGATGGTTAATACAAGCAGTTAATGGCTATTTTAGAACTCAACCAATCGGCCCTCCGCCATAATTTCGATGTACTTGATGCTTATTTTAAGCGTTATTCTGTCTCTTGGGGTATTGTTACAAAAATTCTGTGCGGTACTAAGGTGTTTTTAAAAGAGCTGAATCAATTAAACCCCGATTTATATTTGGACAGCCGGTTGAGCAACCTGGCTCGCATTAAGTCCCTGAACCCAAACGTTCAAACGGCCTACATTAAACCTCCGGCAAAGCGCATCCTAACTAAGTTGTTGGAAGTGGCCGATATATCGTTTAATACTCAATTTGATACCTTGATTGTCTTAAATGAACTTTCACGTCAGCGAAATCAACCCCATAAAGTTGTTATTATGATTGAGCTGGGAGAACTCAGGGAAGGGGTTATGCGCGAAAATGCTATGAATTTTTTCACCAAGGTTTTTGAATTGGAATTTATCCGGGTTATTGGGCTGGGAACCAATCTGAATTGCATGAATGGAATTCTTCCTACCCACGATAAGTTGTACCAATTGGTATTGATTAAACAACTGATTGAAAGTAAATTTAATCGGTCTTTGCCGATTTTGTCGGGGGGAACCTCGGTAGTTCTTCCCTTGATTGAAAAGCAACTTGTGCCAAAGGGGATAAATCATTTTCGAATTGGAGAAACGTTGTTTTTTGGCAATGATTTGTTGAGCGGTGGGCAGTTCTTAAATTTAAGAGAAGATGTATTTACATTGCGGGCGGAAGTGATTGAAGTGCTGTATAAGCCAACGGTCCCATCTGGGGAACGAGGCATGAATCTGATGGGGGAAATAAATGCTTCAGAGGAAGATGACTTTAGTACCTATAGGTGGAGGGTGTTGCTGGATCTGGGCGTTCTGGATATTGACCCTTCCAATTTGATTCCAGAAGACTCCGGTTTTCGTATTGACGGGGCTTCTTCTGATATTTTGGCTTTGGATTTAGACCCCAACGCAACTGTTCCTAAGGTGGGAGATTTGATTGGGTTTAAGGTGAACTACATGGGAGCACTTCGACTGATGGGAAGTTATTACATTGAAAAAAGGGTGGTCAATGCCTCTGGCAATGCCGCTCTGTAACGCTTTTAGATGTGCTGAATGGACTGCGTTTTTTTATTCGTGCCTGCGCGGTAGGGATTTTATCCAACATGTAACGCATTCATCGTCCTATTTGGTACCCAAAGCAAA
>JAQCBQ010000082.1 GCA_027621385.1 Bacteroidota bacterium
CTAAAGAATTGGAAAAGGTAAAAGGAAGTAAAATTTTGATTTTAAATGCATTAAGGATAAGCCCTCATGTATCTCATTTCAACTTAACCGAAGCCTTGAATGTAGCGGAATACATTGGAGCGGAGCAGACCTATTTTACCCACATATCGCATTATTTGGGCTTGCACCATGAGGTCAGTAAAACCCTGCCGAAGTCGGTTCAATTGGCTACAGACGGACTGAGCATTGAGGTGGGCCGGTGAAAATGAGTCAATTGCCTGTGCAGGTTTTTTTCATTGTGCCACCCGCGGCAGGGATTGAACCGGCTAGCCCGCCAGGGTGCCGGAGCCTGGCCCGCGCGGCGCGGAGGCGACTTTAGGAGCCACCGCAAGCCCGCTGGGCCAGCCTTCCGGCAACCGCGGACTAGCGGAGAAAGCCCGTCAGCCGCCCCCACCTTTCCCATGCATACGCCTTGAATTTCACTTTTTTAAGAGCGGCAAAGCGGCAGATTCAAACTGCATTTTGTACTCTTGTAATAAACCCCGTTTGCCATGGCTCAGGAAGTAATTCGAACCCTCAATTTAACCCGGAATTTTGTGCTGGGAAAGGAAATTATCCATGTGCTGAAGGGCATTGATATTGAGATTCAGAAAAATGAATACGTCGCATTTATGGGGCCTTCCGGATCGGGGAAGTCCACTTTTATGAATATTATTGGTTGTTTGGATTCGCCCACGGGCGGAGAATACCGGCTGAACGGCATCAATGTGGCGGGCCTGAGCGACAATCAACTGGCCGAAATCCGCAACAAAGAAATTGGATTTATTTTCCAGACCTTCAACCTGATGGCGCGCTACACGGCCCTTGAAAATGTGGCGCTGCCCTTGATTTATGCAGGAGTGCCCAAAGCCGAACGGCTGCGCCGAGCCAAAGAAGTGCTTGAACAAGTGGGACTTGGAGACCGAATGAAGCATAAGCCCAACGAACTGTCTGGAGGGCAGCGGCAGCGCGTTGCCGTGGCCCGAGCCTTGGTCAACAATCCCACCATACTGCTGGCCGATGAGCCAACCGGGAATTTGGATACCAAAACCTCGTACGAAATTATGGGCCTGTTTGAAGAACTGCATCAAAAAGGGAATACCATCATTTTGGTGACCCATGAAGAGGATATTGCCCGGCACTCTACCCGCATTGTGCGGCTGCGCGACGGACTCATTGAATCGGATACGCCAAACAATCCTGTAACCCTGACCTTACCTGAAGAAGCATGAAAATTTATACAAAAACCGGAGATGCCGGCCAAACTGCACTGTTTGGCGGGGCACGGATACCCAAGCACCACATTCGAATTGAAAGCTATGGTACGCTGGATGAATTGAATTCAGCCTTGGGAATGCTGCGGAGTTTGGGCAGTGCTGCAGATCTTGATGTACAGCTTGAATCCATTCAGCATCAGTTGTTTGTATTGGGATCGCATCTGGCCGCGGAACCGGGTAAAGAGCATGCGTATTTGCCCCCTATCGATATGGAGGCTACGGCCCGGCTGGAAGCACAGATTGATGGAATGGAAGAGGCATTACCTCCCCTGAAAAACTTTATTTTGCCGGGTGGGCATCCCAGTGCTGCTCAGGCGCATGTTTGCCGCTGCATTTGCAGGCGTGCCGAGCGTTTGGTTTGCCAACTCAATGAAAATGAAAGCGTTCCGGAAGGAATACTGCCGTATTTAAATCGGTTATCGGATTATTTTTTCGTGCTGGCCCGCAGCTTGAACCAGCGGCAAGGCATTCCCGATGTGGAATGGCGGTCGAGATAGGCTGAAGGTATTTTCGTATTGGGGATGATTTTTTGAGGTCATTCGCCCAAGGGTTGTCGGACATTTTATTGGCTTTTCTTACATTTGCACCGACAAATTGTGTCGGGTTTTGCTTGGCATTACCCAAAAGCACAAGCGTCAAAAACGCTTTAAAATAAAGGAATACCCAACAAATTGCGTATAAAGTCCACCCGTACATGAGCGAAGCACAGACATCAAAAACCGGATATTTATTGTTGGAAGACGGAACCTTGTTTTATGGGATTTCGGCAGGGGCAAGTACGACCAAAACCGGAGAAATCTGCTTCAATACAGCCATGACAGGGTATCAGGAAACATTTTCAGACCCTTCCTATGCCGGTCAGATTTTGGTGATGGCCAGTCCCCACATTGGGAATTACGGCATCTTACATGGAGAACAAGAAAGCGCATCGCCAACCCTACGGGGATTGATTTGTAGAAATTATTCCGGTACTGCTCCGGGCGACAGGGCCGGTTGCCAACCCTTGAATGCTTGGTTGCAGCAGGCAGAAGTTCCGGTTTTGCACAACATTGACACCCGCAAATTGGTGCAAAAAATCCGAAATCAGGGCAGCATGAATGCCCTTTTGAGCACCGATGAATTGGATTTGGAGCTGGCAAAACAGATGCTGCACAGCAGTCCAAGCATGCATGGGCAAGCGCTTGGGCGCATGGCCGGAGTTTCGGCGCCCAAGCTGTACCACAACAGTGAAGGGAAGCGGGTAGCCCTGATTGACTTTGGTTTTAAAGATTCCATGGCGCGCATATTGGCCGAGGCCGGCATTGAAGTTCAGTTGTTTCCCTACAGTACGCCCTTAGAAACGCTGTTGGCCTGGAATCCTGACGGATTCTTATTGAGCAACGGGCCGGGCGATCCTGAGCCCTTAACCGAAGCCATCGCGCTGACTCGGAACATCATTGAATTGAAAAAGCCCGTTTTTGGCATTTGCCTTGGCCATCAAATCATTGGATTGGCCATGGGCTTGAGCACCTTTAAAATGAAAAATGGGCACCGGGGGGTTAACCATCCTGTCTTAAATGAATCGACCGGAAAGGGAGAAATCACTTCGCAAAACCATGGTTTTGCAGTAAAAATGGAGGATTTGCTGTCGCATCCCGACATGGAATTGACGCACCGGCATTTGAACGATGGCACGGTGGCGGGAATGCGGCACCGGCATCTGCCCGTATTTTCGGTGCAGTACCATCCGGAGGCCGCGCCGGGTCCGCACGATTCCCGCTACCTGTTCCAGGAATTTATTCAGCAGTTGTAATTTTTTTTTGGGGGCGCTAATCCCGTGCTCACCTGTACGCGGCTTGCTCAGGCCTTGGGCTGCCCGGCTTTGCGGGGTCCCTCCTTTCGTCGGGCCTCCGCAGCGCGCGCATCCCATTGGCCTGAGCTGCGCCTTGTGCCGGTTCGCCCGGGGCGCCGGGCGCCTCAGGACCAAAAATCGACTCAAAAGCAACCAATTTCGATGAAAATCTTACTTTTGCTGCACCCAAAAAAACAACCATGAACACCATCACTCAACTACTAGGAGAAAATGCAGGGTATTTATTAAATCACCGTTGCGAGACCATTCCATCCAATTCCATTCACCTTCCGGGTCCTGATTTTGTAGAGCGTAGCTTTGGTGCCACCAATCGAAATCCTCAAGTTTTACGTAGCCTTCAGGCCATTTACGGAAATGGACGCTTGGCCAATACAGGCTATGTTTCCATCTTACCCGTTGATCAGGGAATTGAACACAGCGCAGGAGCTTCATTTGCTCCAAATCCGGCCTACTTCGATCCGGAAAACATTGTAAAATTAGCCATAGAAGGAGGCTGCAATGCCGTGGCTTCTACGTTTGGAGTATTGGCCAGCTGTTCTAGGCAGTATGCCCATAAAATTCCATTTATTGTAAAATTGAATCACAATGAATTTATTTCATACCCGAATGGATTTGATCAAATTTCCTTCGGCTCGGTAGAAGAGGCATGGAACTTGGGCGCTGTGGCAGTAGGAGCCACCATTTATTTCGGTTCAGAAGAAAGCAAGCGGCAAATCGTTGAAATTGCAGCTGCATTTGAACGGGCCCATGAATTGGGAATGGCCACCATTTTATGGTGTTACCTGCGTAATTCTGCCTTTAAAAAAGACGGCATCGATTACCATACTGCCGCCGATTTAACCGGTCAGGCCAACCACCTGGGCGTGACCCTTCAGGCCGACATCATCAAACAAAAACTGCCCGATACCAACGGAGGTTATACCGCTCTGAATTTCGGTAAAACCCATAAAAAAGTGTACGAACAGCTGAGTTCTGAACACCCCATAGATTTGACCCGCTACCAAGTCATCAATTGCAATTCAGGCCGGATTGGATTGATTAACTCCGGCGGAGCCTCTTCCGGCGACAGCGATTTGGTGGAAGCAGTGACCACAGCCGTTATCAACAAAAGAGCCGGCGGACATGGTTTGATTTCAGGCCGCAAAGCATTTCAACGCCCCATGAAAGAGGGGGTAGCTCTTCTCAATGCCATCCAAGATGTGTACCTTAGCAGCGAAATAACGATTGCTTAAGATACACAGATATGTGGTTTAAACGTACCAAAGAGGGCATTCTTACCTCGACCGCAGATAAGAAAGAAACCCCGGAAGGTTTATGGTACAAATGCCCTTCATGCAAGGGCATTGTTCCTACTGAAGACCATGCCAAATCACTTTGGGTCTGCCCCAGTTGTGGCTTTCATGAGCGCATTGGCAGCGATGAATATTTTTCCATCTTATTTGATGGAGGTAAATTTAAGGAGTTGAATGCCAATTTAACATCGGCCGATCCCTTGGAATTTTCCGACAGCAAACCTTATCCGGCCCGAATCAAATCAGCCATTGCCACCACAGGCCTGAAGGATGCCATTAAAACCGGATACGGAAAGGTGGAAGGCAAAGACGTGGTTATTGCCTGCATGGATTTTAAATTCATTGGAGGAAGCATGGGTACTGTAGTGGGTGAAAAAATTTCACGAGCCATTGATTACTCCATTAAAAACAAACGTCCGTTTATCTTAATCAGCAAAAGCGGGGGAGCCAGAATGATGGAAGGAGCGTTGTCGCTGATGCAAATGGCAAAAACCTCGGCAAAATTGTCCTTATTGTCCAAAGCCGGGCTTCCCTATATTTCTGTATTAACCGATCCCACCACAGGTGGCGTTACCGCTTCCTTTGCAATGTTGGGCGATTTAAATATTGCAGAGCCCAACGCATTAATTGGATTTGCAGGTCCACGGGTGGTAAAGGAAACCATTAAGGCTGAACTGCCGGAAGGGTTTCAACGTTCCGAATTTTTACTTGAAAAAGGATTCTTAGACCAAGTGGTTCATCGCTCTCAATTAAAAGGCAGACTGTCTGCATTTTTACGCTACCTGTCTGGGCCTGTTTCAAAAAATTAAAATTGCAAAAGGTATGAGCAGTTCAGCAGTAGAAGAACAACTTAAGGCCATCATCAAGCCTTACATTCCGGAACCTGAACTTCTTTTAACCCTTACCGAAGATTCCGACTTCCTCAAGGACTTGAAAATCAATTCGGCCCATATGATTGATGTCATTTTGGACGTGGAAGAGGCCTTTGACATTCGGATTGAAGATGAACAAGCCGAACAACTAAAAACCGTTGGCGATGCCCTTCGCCTGATTTCATCCCTAAAGGGGGAATGAATCCGGGCATTGATTTTTTTCATCTCCCCTCCTATTCCTCTGCTTGGTCTGTTCCCGGTTCGCGCATTGCGCGGCGGGTATGTCCTGAACTGGAATTGAGTATAGTTCCCGGGCTGGCCTGGTCCTTAAAAGAAGCCGCTTGGAAATCACTTCCCGATGCGGAGCAGACCCAACGTTTTCATCCTTCCCAATTTCAGATTTTAAGCTGGCAGAACCAGGTAGCAAGACTGGAATGCAGTTCCAGCCACCGGGAAATACTGGTGCAAGGCTTGGCTACCCACCAAGGGTTTCTTTCCTTCTATGTGCCATTCGGCTATGGTATTTTCAGTTCAAGGCCTGCAATCCAAATGAGCTTGAGCAAC
The DNA here is from genome assembly GCA_027621385.1 of Bacteroidota bacterium. Lineage (GTDB taxonomy): Bacteria > Bacteroidota > Bacteroidia > CAIKAF01 > CAIKAF01 > CAIKAF01. The sequence continues at coordinate 5,876 of JAQCBQ010000082.1, forward strand.
GGGCGCCCATTGCTCTCCCTATTCCAAAAAACGTATCCCATCTCCATTTCGCACGATGGTCCCTATGTATTTTCTGTTTGCCCGTTGGAACTGCCTGACGGCTCTACCGAAAGCCCCAATCGATTTCATTACTTTTGAGCATGAAAGCGAAGCTGCCGGTTATTTTAGCCATTGAATCGTCTTGCGACGACACCTCTATAGCTATTTTAGAAGGGTTGAACGTGTGTTCGAACGTAACGGCCTCTCAGCAAATTCACGCTGAGTTTGGCGGAGTAGTTCCAGAATTGGCCTCGAGGGCACATCAGCAGCACATCGTGCCGGCGGTTCAAAAAGCCCTATGGGATTCAGGGAAAACCCTTCAAGACCTTACACACATTGCCTACACCCAAGGGCCGGGCCTTTTGGGCTCTTTATTGGTTGGGGCATCCTTTGCAAAAGGACTGGCCTTAAGCACAGGACTTCCGTTGGTTCCCGTAAACCACATGGAGGCACATGTATTGGCTTTGACCTTAAGCGATGCCGATTACCTACAGCGCCCCGGAGTTGAATTTCCGTTTTTATGTTTAACCGTTTCTGGCGGACACAGCCAATTGGTCTGGGTCAGCGATCCCCTAACCATACAACTGTTGGGCGAAACCAAAGACGATGCTGCCGGCGAGGCCTTTGATAAGGGGGCAAAATTACTCGGATTGCCCTATCCGGGCGGACCTGTAGTAGATCGGATTGCGGCCACAGGAATGCTAGGAACACATCGGTTTCCATTGCCCAAGGTACCTGCCATGCACTTTAGCTTCAGCGGTTTAAAAACAAGTTTGTTGTATTGGATTCAGAAAAACGGACGGCCCAAGTCAGAACAAGACCTGGCCAACCTGCTTGCAGACTATCAGGAAGCCATCATCGATGTACTGATGAAAGGACTGGAAGAAGCTCGAATGTACACCAAGACGCCAAGGGTTGCCTTGGCTGGGGGCGTTAGTGCAAACAGTCGGCTGCGGGTTCGGGTAGAAGAATGGGCCAACAAACACAACCTAGAACTGCGCATTCCCAAGTTGGGCTATTGCACCGACAATGGGGCCATGATTGGGGCCGCGGCATACTGGAAGATTCAACATGGATTGTTGGGCAGCCATTCCGACCAAGCTCAGGCTCGTATGCCCCTACCCTTTCAACCCCATTAATAAAACGAATAGGAACGGATTGGCCACTTGCCAAAAGGCCTAGATTCCCAATCCAAACCAAGAGCCGGTCTAAAAAAGCCATGCGTGTCTTCCCGTTCTGCGCTGTGGGAATGCGTTAAAAAAAACGCGCACAACCTTGGCATTAAAATTGGGGCGGTATCAAACCCCTAGCATAGTGTCAAAAAACCTGAAACAAATCGATAAACCGACCCCGCGTTGTACCTTTGAAGCATGACCGAACCGACAACGGAAACAAAACCGGCTCCAAGGCGTTCAAAACGCTGGCTGTGGTGGATACCGCTGGTCATTGTATTGATTCTGTTGAGCCCCATTCTGTTGGTCCAACTTCATCCCGTGCAACGCTGGCTTGGTCATCAGTTGGCTACGTATTTGGAAGAAACCACCGGAAACCATGTTGAAATAGATCGGCTTAAAATCCGATTTTTCTCTGACATAGAACTGCAAAACGTGCTGGTTTTAGATTTGAAATCCGACACCATTGCCTCCATCCATTGCCTCCAAACGCATTGGCCCAAAGTATCGGCTAAAACCATCTTCTTTCCTCATACTCAATTGGAATCCGCGCATTTTTACATGATTGGGGATTCAACGGGCACTACGGGTTTTCAATATTTTCTAGATGCACTAATTCCTCCCTCTTCCGGATCCAGCGGTGGTAGTTCACCCCGCTTGAGTTGGGGCAAAGTCTATTTGCACCATTCCTCATTTATGCTGGCTCCGGAAGGCAGAAAAAAACCCATTCCGGGCTCCTTTGACGCCAATAACCTTTGGTTTAGAAACATTGATGCATTGGTCTCTGAATTTGATATTCATCGAGACAGCATTGAAATGCAAATTGAACACCTTCGCACTCAAGAGCATGGAGGATTATCGCTGGCGGAACTTTCAGGCAAATTCCGGTATTGTTCGAAAGAAATCAGCTTAAAGCAGTTTGAATTGATAGCGGGAAAAGGTCGGTTGGCAGGAGACCTACGCATGCGGTATGATTCCATTGCGGATTTTGATGATTTTTTTAATCAGGTCAAATGGAATGTACACTTGAAACAGAGCAACATTCCCTGGGCGCACCTTGGATTGTTCATTCCACAGCTGCGAAATTTTCCTGGACAAATTCAGCTTAGGGGCAACATAGACGGAACCCTCAATCACCTAAAAAGCAAGAACCTGGTACTATCCACAGGCCGTTCCACACGGATTAAAATGCAGGTGGAGCTTAAAAACCTGGAACACATAGAAAACCTAGACCTTCAACTGTCTGCACCCGAAATCCAAAGCAGTTATGCCGATGTACTTCAGCTCCCCATAACGGAATTGGCTGGCGAGCCCGTAGAAATCCCCGAATTATTAAAATCAGCAGGCATTGTACGGTTGCAGTTGAGCGTGAACGGAAGCCTTAATGATTTTCAAACCGAACTGAACGGTCAAACGGATTTAGGAAATGTGGCTGCCAAGCTGCACATGAAAAATGCGACAGGCAGTAAACCCGAGTATGAGGGCTGGCTAGAATTGCACAACCTGAACCTGGGTGCTATTAGCGGCGACAGTAGTTTGTTGGGCCGCATTTCTGCTGTTGGCGAAATACGTGGTCAAGGCTTTGGTGGGCCGGATTTTTTTGTGGCGTTTGACGGAAAAATAAACCGCTTGGGCTTAAACTCTTACACCTATACTAACATTGAACTGACGGCCGATATGGGCCCTTCCATATTCACCGGGCGGATTCAATCCAACGACCCCCATGCTCAATTTTTATTCAACGGTCGAATTGATTTCTCAAAGGAACATCCGGACATGGACTTCATTGCCAATCTAAGCCGTTTGGATTTGATTCCCTTGGGTATCATTCTGGGCGATTCCATTCAGAGCATTACCACCACGATGGTGGTCAAAGCCCAAGGACTTCATCCCGATCAATTGCTGGGGCAGGTTCAATTCCAACACCTGAGAATGAAAACTGCCGAGGTTGAACATACCATTGGAAATCTGGATATTGTTGCCGAACCCAGTACAGAGGGTAAAATATTATCTGTCCGTTCAGAGGTAGCTGAAGTTGACTTTGAGGGGAAATTCACCCTAGCCAATTTGTGGCATGACATTCAAAACCGAATAGCGGGATTAAGTCCGGCCACCGGGTTTAAAAAAACCAGCATTGAAGGATCCAATGTTCAGGATTTTATCATGTCCTTGCGGTTGAAAAAACCGGATGTATTGACCGATTTATTTTTGCCGGATCTTAGCATTCATCCAAATACAGTGGTGTTTGGAAATTACAATGCCGCCGGTGGAGATGTGCATTTAAACCTGAAAAGCGGCTTAATTCGGTGGAAAGAAAACCATGTGCACAACCTTTCTGTGGGCATGGATACCTACCGCGACACCCTTCGCTTTTCATTGCTCAGCGACCAAATTGGATTGAACGACAGCATGGAAATCGACAGGGCCTTTTTGACCGCCGATTTTATTCGAGATTCCATGTACATTAACTTGGGTTTCAACAACCGCGGGCAAAAGGTCAATGCAGGTCGAATCCGTGCGCATACCCGGTTTTCCGACCCGAAAATGATTCCATTGGTGTTTGATCACAGTTATTTTTATTACCAAGACAGCCTATGGTTTATCAATCCAGAGGCTGAAATTCAGTTTTATGCCAACCACATCGACGTAAAAGGCCTTCAATTGCTTCGGGAAAATAAAGAACCGATTTTATCCATCGAAGGGCGAGCCGGTGAGCAACGCAGCGACCGACTTTTCATTGAATTCAATCAATTCCCCCTTGGAATTACCAATGAATTTGTCGGCAACAAAACCTTAGGGATTGGAGGCACGATAAAAGGCAATTTAACCGTATTCCGGAGCCTAAGCGATTCCTTGCCCTTGATTACTTCCGATTTAAACGTCAAGGCCTTGTCGTTCATGGGCGTGGTACTTGGAGATTTAGACCTGCTGAGTGGTTTTGGACTCAAGCAAAAGCGAGAATTGGAACTGGCCGCCAGCCTCCGCTCTGGCTCAACCGAAATTTTAAGCATAAAAAACAGCCGCCTCCGACCTTTTACTCCCAATCAATTGCTGGATTTAGACATCCACCTGAATGGATTGGATCTATCGTTTTTGCAGCCGTTAACGGCAGGCTCATTGAATGAATTAAAGGGAATCGCATCGGGGCGAATTCTGGTGAAAGGCGGCGCAGAAGACCCTCAAATCAACGGAGGTATTTTCCTGGAAAAGTGCCGAATCACTCCAACCTTCTTAAACAGCCCGTTTAACCTTGATTTTCAAAAGCAGCCTATATTATTGACCAACCGATCTTTGGTATTTCCTGATGTTAAAATCACCGACGACGCTTTGGGGCAAGGGCATTTGATTGGGCTCATTTTCCATGAGGCGTTTCAAAACATGGAGTTGAATGTATCCATTGACCGAATACAGCAATTGCAGGTCATGAATACGCGAGCCAAAGACAATGAACTGTTTTATGGGAAGGCGGTAGTTACCAGTCAAGACATGCTGCCCACAGGAAATAAAAAAGCCGTTCAAATCCGTGGGCCCCTAGAAAACCTTATCATTTCAGCTCATGTTTAATTGGGCAAGGGCACCCAAATCAACCTCCCCATTTCCTCTTCCACCTCGGCCACCGAAAATACCTTTGTAGGTTTTGTAGAGCCCAGCATGGTGGTACAGGAACCCGGAACCAAGGTGCAGCGCAAAAAAATAAAAAAGCAGCAGTCGGATTTCAACCTGACCGTCGATTTAAACCTGCGCAGTCAAAAAGAGGCCATGTATCGGGTCATTTTTGATGAAACCGTAGGCGACGTACTGACGGCCTATGGCAGCAGTGATAACCTAAGGTTGCAGGTAGATTTACGCGATAAATTTTACATGGATGGGGGATTCCCCAT
>JAQCBQ010000083.1 GCA_027621385.1 Bacteroidota bacterium
AGCCTATGAATACTGCGCTCCCGACACCATTTATGCCACCGGCATCAGCAACACCAATCCGATTTCGTTCAGTACCTTGTCCGGAGGAAATTCCTGTTTGCTTCCAACCCTTCAGGTGGCTCAATTTCAGATTCCGAATCCGAACAGCACATCGGCTCAAATCACCTGGACCAGCGGAAATGGAAGTGGCCGCGTCGTGTACATTCATCAAATTAATTCATTTGTGCCTCCGGCCGCGGGCGCGCTTCCCAGTCCCAACACGGTTTATTCAGGGGCGGGACAGCAATGTATATTTGCCGGCAATTCGGCCAATACAGTTACTGTAACAGGATTGCAGCCCGGAATCACGTATTATGTACGGGGATACGAATATTGCCAGCCCGGTTTTGAATTCAACACCTCTACGGCCAGCGACAATCCGCAGCCGTTTACAACACCTCAAGCCCCCTATCTGATTCTAAATCCCGACAGCCTTTCCGGATTTAGTTATGTGTTGGGTGCAGGCCCTTCCGCTGCACAATCCTTTCAGCTAAGTGGGGGCAACCTATTGACCGGAACCGTAAGTGTGGCGGCATCTACCGCCTTCGAGTTGTCGTCGGATGGATTGAATTTCTCAAACAGCCTAAGTCTGAGCACCCAGGGGGGAGTGGTGGTGGGGCAACCGCTCACGCTCTATGTACGCTTGAAAGCCGGTTTGCCTGCGGGGCAGTATGGTTGGTCGGCTCAGATGCATTCCGGAGGCGGAGCTCCCCCGGTCACCCTGTATTGCATGGGCGAAGTGGTATCGGCCACCGGAATTCAAACCGAACCCGAATTTCAGGGAATGCGCATTTGGCCAAATCCATCGAGAAAAGGTCAATCCCTGCACTTGAATTTTAGCGCGCTGGAATCGGGTTCATATCTGGTAGAATGGACCGACCTTCAGGGCCGTGTATTGCTCAGGGAGGCTCAGCAGTTCCATGGAGTTGTGGACCAAGCATTGTCCATGCCCCTTGATGTGGGCGGCGTATTTTTGGTGACGGTGTACGGAGAATCCGGCAATGTGCTTGGCCGCAGTCGTTTGGTGGTAATTCCGGATTGATTCTAGTTCTAAGAAATTGACTTGCATGGGTTTGAAGGGAATGTGGAACTTGGGGCACCGCGGCAGGGATTGAACCAGGGTAGCACGGAAGCCGGGGGCGGCAGTGGCCGCGCGGCGCGGAGGCGACCTTGGGAGCCACCGCAAGCCCGCTGGCCACACCGACCCTGGTTTCTGGGCTACCGGTGAAAGCCCGTTTGCCGCCCCCAGAAATCTCCGTTTCAGCCGATGAACCTCCAGTAATCTTCCAAAAAACCGACAGCTTCCCCATCTAAATCGTACCTTTGTACCATGTCAGATATTACCATAATTGGCGCGGGCCTAGTGGGCTCACTGCAAGCGTTGTATGCGGCGCAAGCCGGACTTTCTGTGGATGTTTTTGAGCGTAGGCCCGATATGCGTGCCGCAAATTTATACCAAGGAAGATCCATCAATTTGGCCCTGTCCGACCGCGGATGGAAGGCCTTGAGCGATGTTGGCCTGGCGGATGCGGTGCGCGAAATTGCTATTCCCATGTACAAGCGTACCATGCATGATGTTTCAGGACCCTTGCGCTACCAGCCTTACGGCAACGAAGGGCAGGCCATTTACTCGGTGAGCCGAGGGGCCTTGAATCGCTTGCTGCTGGAAGCGGCCGACAAAACGGGGAAGGCCCGTTTTCATTTTGAATGGAGATGCACCTCGGTTGATTTTAAACAAAAGGAATTGCATTTTGATGCGGTCAACAGTGGGCAGCGTACCGTTCGCTACGGCAGGCTGATTGGAACAGACGGGGCCTTTTCGGCCATTCGGCAAGCCTTGATGATGAACGACCGCTTTGATTACCATCAGTTTTACATTGAGCATGGATACAAGGAGCTCAGCATTTATCCCGATGAAAAGGGCGGCTTTAAAATGGAAAAGGAAACCCTGCACATTTGGCCCCGCAAAGACTTTATGCTCATTGCCTTGCCCAATCCGGATGGGTCGTTTACCTGCACCTTGTTTTATCCCATGCAGGGCGAAGGCTCTTTCGAATCCTTAGATACCGATGAAAAAGTGCTGGATTTTTTCCAGGCCACATTTCCTGATGTTATTCCCCTAATGCCTGATTTGCTTCAGCAATGGAACACCAATCCGGCCTCTTCCTTGGTAACGGTGCGCTGTAAGCCCTGGAATTATTTGGATGAAGTGCTGATTTTGGGCGATGCCGCCCATGCCGTAGTACCCTTTTACGGGCAAGGCATGAATGCCGGTTTTGAAGATTGCAGTTTGCTGAATGCCGCCTGGAAGGAACAAGGGGGAAGTTTTGAGGGTTTGTTTAGCAGCTATGCGGCTCAGCGTCAGCCCGATGGAGTAGCCATTTCGGAGCTGGCCTTGCGCAATTTTATTGAAATGCGCGACAAAACTGCCGATCCCATGTTTTTGCTGCAAAAGAAAATAGAAGGTCGATTTGCGGCGGCCCACCCTGAAAAATGGCAGCCCTTGTATTCTATGGTTACGTTTTCGCACCGCCCGTACCGGGAGGCTTTGCGCCGGGGAGAACTGCAAGATGGCATCATGAAACAGGTAATGGATCGGCCCGATATCGAGCAGGTTTGGGATTCTGAAGAGGTAGAATTGGCCATTTTGAATGCTTGGAACCAAACGCCCGAATTGCATTGAACGCCAAACCGAAATTGATTGTATTCACCGGAGCCGGCATGTCGGCCGAAAGTGGAATTCCCACCTTTCGCGGCAGCGATGGGTTGTGGGAAGGGCATCGGGTGGAAGATGTAGCCACCCCCGAGGCCTTTGAGCGGCAGCCGGATTTGGTCCATCAATTTTACAATGAACGCCGCCGGGGCATCGCTCAGGCTCAGCCGAATGCCGGCCACCTTGCGCTGGTGCCGGCCGAATCCGATTGGGACCTTCAAATCATTACGCAAAATGTCGATAATCTGCATGAGCGCGCGGGCAGCAGCAAAGTATTGCATTTGCACGGGCGGATTGATCAGGCCCGTACCATGGAGGCGCGCCCCAGCATTATTGACATTGAGGGCGATTTAAACAGCAGCAGCTGCCTGCCCGATGGCCGAAAGCTGAGGCCCAATATTGTGTGGTTTGGAGAACTTGTTCCGGCCATTTCAGAGGCTCAGAACCTGGTTCAAATGGCCGATGCCATGCTGGTGGTGGGCAGCAGCTTGCAGGTGTATCCTGCCGCTGGGCTGCTGTTCGAATTGCCGAACGACCGGCCGCTGGTCTTGGTAGATCCGGGCAAAGCCGGCTTGCATCGGCCGGGCTTGCATCACCTGCAAATGGGCGCTTCAGAGGGCATACCGCAGGCGCTGGCGCATTTGAAATCCCTGTTTTTTTAAGTCAGTTGAATTTGTGGGGCGGCAGCCGGGCTTTCACAGGTAGTCCGCATTGGGCTGCGGGGCGCTGCCGGGCTGCGGTGGCTCCTGACGTCGCCTCCTCGCCACGGCGCGCCAGCCGCAGCCCAACTTGCGGGCAACCTTGTTCAATCCCTGCCGCAAGCCTCCTCAAAAGTTGTTTCCTTCCATGGAAAATATCTGCCGTTGTAGGGTGCTGAAAATCAACCGGAAATTCATAAATGCTCAGACTTGCTCCAGAGAAATAAAGGGCATCTCAGTTCGACTTTATTTTTCCACGTACCTTCGTGCCTATGCCTAGTGTTCAAGATTGGCCCCTTCACCGATTTACCTTGCCCAATGGATTGCGGGTGGCTTGGATTGAAACCCGAAGTCCCGTGGCCTCGGCCGGAGTTATGGTCGATGCCGGAACGGTGAATGAATCTCCCGACTTCCCCGCAGGAATCGCCCATTTTACCGAACACATGCTGTTTAAGGGCACTCAAAAACGAAAAGCCCACCACATTCTTACGCGTATGGACGATGTGGGCGGCGACTTAAATGCCTATACCACCAAAGAGCAGACTTTTTATTACGCAACCTTCCTGCAACCGCATACCTACCGAGCCTTGGAATTGTTGGCCGATATGGTGATTCGGCCTAGTTTTCCGGAAAAAGAAATGGATAAGGAAAAGGCCGTAGTACTCGATGAAATACAGTCAAGCAAGGACGATGCTCCCGACGAATTGGGAGAGTGGTTTGATGCCGAATTGTTTGCCGGGCACCCCCTGTCTATTCCTATTTTGGGCGAAGAGCAAGCGTTAAATAGACTGACACGACAGGATTTGTTGGACTGGCATGGCCGTTGCTACACGGCAGAAAACATGGTGTTGGTTTTGGTAGGCCGTTTTCAACGGAAAATTTTAGAACGCTGGATTTATGCCTTGTTTTCTGAACTGCCATCAGGGATAAAAGCACCCCTGCCTAGGCCTGAAAAGCCCGTATCAGTAGCTCCATTTCAGCGCCGAGAACGGCGCAGCAATCATTCTGCCTATGGAATATTGGGCGGGCTTGCGCCCGATGTGCTTTCGGAACAGCGGCTGCCTGTATCGGTACTGAATAATATACTTGGCGGTCCGGCCATGTCTTCGCGCCTGAACATGGGAATCCGGGAAAAGTACGGCATTACCTACCTATTGGAATCCAACTACACACCCTACCGAATGAGCGGAAGCTGGTCGGTACTCTGGGCTACCGAACCCGCTAAAATGCAGCGAACTCGAAGCCTGATATTAAAAGAATTGCAGCGCCTGACCAAGCAACCTTTGGGCAGTATGCAGTGGCACAAGGCCATACAACAAATCATGGGGCAATTGGCCTTGTCCAATGAAAATGCCGGGAATTTACTCCACATCGTTGCCCGCTCTATTTTATTGCACGATGAGGTTGAAACGTTAGCCACCATATTTGACCGCTTGCAGGCCTTAACGCCAACCCATATCGTTGAAACGGCAGAGCTGTTGTTTGCCGACAATCAGCGGAGCGAATGCTATTATTATCCAGATAAAAACTAAGCTATGGACTTTTTACCTGAGGATATTTCCCGCTATGCCGAATCGGCCGGAACCGACGAACACCCTCTGCTTCAAAAAATTGGCCGGGAAACCTGGCAAGAAGTATTGATGCCGCGCATGCTTAGCGGCCATCAACAGGGCAGTGTTTTGCAAGCCATCGTTCGAATGATACGCCCATCTCGGATATTGGAAATTGGAACATTTACCGGGTATTCTGCCCTGTGTATGGGCATGGCCATGCCGAAGGATGCTGAACTGCACAGCATTGATGTGAACGATGAACTTAAAAAAAGGGTGCAAGGCTATATGGATGAATCCGGCCTGAGCGATCGGATTCATTTGCACTGGGGGAATGCCTTAGAAATCATTCCTGAATTGGACGAAACCTGGGATTTGGTGTTTATCGATGCCGACAAAGAAAACTACCTGAATTATTTGAATTTAGTGCTTCCACGCATGAAATCGGGAGGCTGGATTGTGGCCGACAATGTTTTGTGGAGTGGGAAAGTGGTACATGCCGACCTGCACACCGATGCCGAAACCCAAGGGCTTTTGGAATTCACCCGGGCGGCTAAAGCACATCCGGATTTGTTTTCCGTTTTGTTCCCGATTCGGGATGGTCTTTTGGTTGTTCAATGCATGTAGAGCCAAGGCATGCCTTGGCTGTACTACGTGCCTAATATTTCCTGTAGGCCGTTGAAAACGGAGGCGACATGACGGCCGTCGGCCAGGGCATGGTGCACTTCGATGGATAGGGGCATATACCAATCTTTGCCTTGTTGGTAGGGTTTGCCGGTTACCATGCGGGGAAAGTGATCCATTTCAATGTGGTGGTGCGCATTTTTAAATCCGGTGAAGGAGAGCCAGGGCAAAACGCTGTAAAAAACCATGTCGCTGCGGGCATCGTTCGGAGACAATCCTTGGCCGGCAGGCTTAGCCAATTGCTCCTTGCCGGCCTCCATAAATGCGGCTTCGTCTTCATGAAAGGGGAAAACGCCAAACCGAAACGTTCCATCTTCCTGAGCAATGGTGCATCCTGCATGCACAAACTTGTATCGGCGCAGTCGGTCCGAATGGTCGGGGTCAAACCGAAGGCAAAATGCAGTTTCCTGCTGCACCACCTTTAGGCTGTGGAAAAGGTAATAGAGAAAAAACGAATCCTTGCGTTCAGCGCAGCGCTTTTTGGCTCCTGTAATGCGCAACGGAGCCGTCACTTGGAAAAATGGATCTTGGTAGGGACGAAAAAACCGGTAGATTTCTGCCCGATCCCAAGTGTCCAGCAAAAAATCATCGTAGGGGGCAAGGGCTAATTCCATGAAAAATCAAATTCGTATTCCAAAGATGCTGAACTTTTTAATACCCCTTGCGGTTTAATTCACATCAACCCCAATCCATTAAGTTAAATTCCCTTTCTTTTTGGGGTTGGTGTTTCATTGAAAAGTACTTTTGACGCTCAAACATTGCCCATGGAAGTTGCATCAAGCCTGCGCATGCAGGAACTAAAACAAGCCTTAAAGACGCACCCCTTGTATGTGGAATTGAACCGGCCAGAGGCCTTGCGCCGGTTTATGGAACACCACGTGTATGCCGTTTGGGATTTTATGTCGCTGTTGACCTATTTGCAAACCCGCTTAACCTGCACCCAAATTCCATGGATGCCTGTTGGAGACCCTGAAGTTCGGTTTTTAATCAATGAAATTGTTCGGGGCGAGGAAAGCGATGAAATGCCCGGCGGAGGCTACATCAGCCATTTTGAATTGTATTTAAAAGCCATGGATCAGGCGGGGGCAAATACCTCGGTATTAAAGGATTTTTTGAAGCAGGTACAACTGGGCCAAGCTCCAGAAACCTATGCTCAGCTTCCGGATGGGGTTCCTGCGTTTTTATCGTACACCTTTGAAATCATTCGGGCCGATCGGCCTCATGAAGTTGCCGCGGCCTTTACCTGGGGGCGTGAGGATTTGATTCCCGGCATGTTTACCTCGATGGTGCAGGAAATGAACGAGGCTTCGGCAGGAGCCTTTTCCTGGTACCTGTATTATTTGGAGCGCCACATTGAAGTGGATGGCGACCACCACAGCCATTTGTCGCACAAAATGGTTGAATTGTTGTGCGCGGGAGATCCCGAAAAGTTGGCTCAGGCCGAACGCGCGGCAGAGGGTGCATTGGAAGTTCGCTTGGGCCTTTGGGATGCCATTTTGAAGAAGATTTAAGGGCCCTTAAGCTTGGGGAATAGCGCTCAAAGGCTTACCTTTGAAGGTATGAAGTACGCTGCCATTGACTCCTCTCTATTTGTAGAAAATCGAAAAAAACTAGCCGCTTCCCTGCCGGATGGCAGCATGGCCGTTTTGGTCTCCAACGACATCATGCCCAGCAATGCCGATGGCAGCATGGGCTTCAAACAAAATTCGGATTTGTTTTATTTGTCGGGCGTGGATCAAGAGGAAACCACCTTGATTCTCTTTCCGGGGGCTTCCAATCCTGCCCATCGGGAAATCTTGTTTTTGCGTGAAACCAATCCTCACATTGCCGTTTGGGAAGGCGCCAAATTGACCAAAGAAGAGGCCTATTCCAGAACCGGAATTGCTACGGTTATGTGGAATCAGGATTTTAAATCGGTGTTCCGGGCCTTAATGGCAGAAGCAGAAACCGTGTACTTAAATAGGAATGAACACATTCGGGCTGCAGCAGAAGTGCAAACCCGGGAAGACCGGTTTATGTTGCGCTGCAAAGAAGAATACCCCCTGCATCAGTACCGCCGTTTGGCGCCCCTATTGTACCGTCAGCGCAGCATTAAACATCCCATCGAAATTGAACTGATGCGCCAGGCCTGCTCCATTACTGAATCGGGATTTCGCCGATTGTTATCGGTCGTGCGCCCCGGCATTTGGGAGTATGAAATTGAGGCCGAGCTTTGGCATGAATTTATTCGATTGCGCTCCAACGGCTTTGCCTATACGCCCATTATCGCCTCAGGCGGCTCGGCCTGTGTGCTGCACTACATCGAAAACAATAGGCAATGTCAAAGCGGAGATGCTCTACTGCTCGATATTGGGGCCGATTATGCCAATTATGCGTCCGACTTAACCCGGGTTATTCCTGTTTCCGGTAGTTTTAGCCCAAGGCAACTTCAGGTGTACAACGCCGTATTGCGGGTTCAGCGCCATGCCATTGGCCTGTTGCGCCCGGGAATGACCTTCAGTGAATACAACGCTTCAGTTGGTTTGGCTATGCAAGAAGAACTGTTGGAATTGGGTTTAATTACTACAGCTGAGGTTCAGAATCAAAGCAGCAATGCCCCCGCCTACAAGAAATACTTTATGCACGGAACAAGCCACTTTTTAGGGATTGATGTGCATGACGTGGGTTATTTCCACGAGCCCATGCAAGCCGGCATGGTATTTACGGTTGAACCGGGCATTTACATCCCTGAAGAAGGAATTGGGGTAAGGCTAGAAAATGATATTTTAATCACTGAGAATGGCATTGAAGATTTGATGGCCACCATTCCCATCGAGGCCGAAGAAATTCAAGATTTGATGCGTTCCGGGAAATAAAATTCCCTTAGCTTTTTGGGCAATCCTGCCCCCAAAATCCTTCAAAAAAAGAAACAGGTCTGGAATCTCTGATAGCGAAATTCGGCAGCTTGAGTGCCGGTTTTTTTACGTTCACCGGGTTCTTTTTGTGTGAATTCTACATTGAATTTTCAGCCTGTTTTGATGTAAATTTTCGCGTAAGATTTAACGCTTAATTAATTCACTGTTAGGTTGAAGCATTGTTGTTTTTGACCTATCTTTACTCTTGGTTTTAAGTTAAATTTCTACGTATGCTTTTTCGCTTCTTAATGCTTTTATTGATGGGTTTTTCAGCGCACTCAGCTTATGCACAGCAAGCGGCGCTGAAGCATGTTTACATTGAAATTGATCATGGCGCCCTGCACTGCCCATTTTTAGGGTTGAAATTCAAAGAGTATTTCACCAACGATACCGTTCAGAATTTGGTCATAGACCGAATCAACAGTACAGCCAATTTTGATGCCGTAGACAGCCGGTGGACTCAGGATTCATTTTTGAGGTATGCCATTGTTCAGAAAGTTGGGTATCCTGAGCCGGAGATTAAAACCATTTTAATTTCCAATCCATGAGGTGCCGTTTTTTACTTACCGTCGGGTTGGCTTTCACGGCGATGCTCCGATTGGAAGCCCAAGCCAACAACATTACCACCTTTTTACGGGTAGAAAAAATTCCGGGATTGAATTTTGGATTGGCCTTTTCAGAAACCAACGACAAGGGATTTATCGGCACCGGGCAAGACGATGGAACAGGCGGCCATGGCATGTGCGATTTGTATGTGATGAAGGTGGATGAATGCGGAGCCACACAATGGTATTACCGCTATGGAGGTCCAGATGAGGAAGGAGGAAAATTTGTTCGTCAAACCAGCAATGGAGGCTACATTATTGCCGGATTGGCTCGGTCGTGGGGAGCAGGCAATTACGATGCCTGGTTGGTTCGGTTAAATCCCCAAGGGCAGTTGCAGTGGTCCAGAACCTTTGGGACCGGAAACGACGACTTTGGCCTGGCTACCGATGAAACCCCCGATGGAGGCTTTTTGATGGGCGGTTTTTGGGGCAGTCCAAGAACGGGATTTATTCTTAAAACCAACGCCGCCGGCACTCCGCTTTGGCAACGCAATGTAGGGTTGTCAAACGCTTGGGTGAATTATGTGGAGGCCTTGCCCGGGGGAGATATTTTTATTGCCGGTCAATACTCTGGTCCCTATGGCGGTCAGGATGTTTTTGCCGCTCGCTTAAACAGCCTTGGCAATCCCATTTGGACCCGCAGTTATGGTATGGCAGGGAACGATGGGATTGATTGGGATTTGGCAGGAAAGGTAACTCCCAATGGAGATTTGATTATTTCTGCTACCACCAGCAGCATGGGCCAAGGAAACGATTTAATGCTGATGCGTTTGGCCGGTGCTACGGGGGTATTGCAATGGGCTCGTGTAATGCAAGGGGCCGGGGACGACCGGTCTCACTTTGTGAATTATACCTCCAACAACCTCATTTTACAGAGCGGCTACACCACCACCTGGGGAAATGGCGGAGCCGATGTGTTGTTCAATGTGTACGATGCATCAGGAAATCGCTTGTGGAGTAAAACCTATGGCAGCAATAGCTTAGACAAAGGCTGGGGCATTCAAGAAACCCAAGATGGAGGCTTTCTGGTATCCGCCTCCACCCAAGGGTTTGGGGCTCTGTATTTTGACCCCCTTTTCATTAAGGTAGATAGCTTGGGGGGATTGGCCAATTGTCCGTACAGCAACAATCCAACTCCAACCATGCTGACGCCCAACCTGTCTAGCGGCAGTCAAAGTCCTTCATACAACGCCATTTCCATATTAACCGCATCACCGAACCCGGCCCCCATTTCGTTGGTGCCCAACAGCGACATTATTTGTTTTAACTGCAACAACGTCCCTCAGTTTTCAGTTTCAGATACGGTTATTTGTCAGGGCGATTCCATTTTATTGTGGAACAATACCTCTGTAGGTCTGGTTTGCAGTCAAGATTGGTCCATTAGCGACAGCAATGGGGTGGTAGTGGATTCCTTGCCTGGCTCAGACAGCTTGGTGTATTATTTCAATCAGCATGGTCGGTTTATGATTCGTTTGCAGGCCACCTGCAACAATGTCACCAACTACGATTCCATTGAAGTGGTGATTCGGCCGAAACCGGTGGGCAGCATGTCCTTGAACCCGGTCTGCCTTAATGCACAACCGGCTCAGTTTTCGGGTTCAGCTTCGTTTTTCCCTTCCCAATGGAATTGGACTTTTGGTGATGGAGGTACAGGGAATCAACAAAACCCAAGCCATACCTATGCCCAGCCGGGGACTTATCCGATTGAGCTGAAGGTGACCAACGTATTTGGCTG
>JAQCBQ010000084.1 GCA_027621385.1 Bacteroidota bacterium
TCGTACGAGGGCAGAGCGCTACTTTTTTCCTGCAACGTTTCCGGCAAACTCCACCACGCTGTCGGCTGCCCAAATCCTTGCTCACTCAATTCCACCCAATGGCCCGGCATTAATTGGTACCCATTGCTATAAATAGAAAGTGGACCTGGAATATAACCCATCCGAAAGTAGGCGCGGACTGCTGTAGGATTAATATCTGGCCCCATGCCTAAAAAACGCAATGCTTTATGTTCTGAACCGAAAAAACACCCTTGTTCTGTTCTGCAAAGCCAAAGTGGTTTTATCCCCATTCGATCTCGACCCAACAAACATACTTTTCTACTCCGGTCAAAAAATGCAAACGCAAAAAAACCATTTAAACGTGGCAACAATTCCTTTCCCCACTGAACCAAACCCACCAATAAGACTTCCGTATCGCTTTCTGTCTGGAAGGAATGCCCCAATGCTTCCAACTCGGTCCGAATTCTCCTGAAATTGTAGATTTCACCATTATAAACTAAGGAATACCTCCCGCAAGCGCTGCTCATGGGCTGCTGAGCCGCCGTACTTAAATCGATTATGGCCAATCGAGCATGGCCTAAAAACCAGTTTTCAAAAAAAGCAACCTGCTGATGGTCAGGGCCACGAAGCCTAAGTGACTGAATCGAAGCTTCGGCAGCTGAAACGTTAATGGCTTCTTTAAAAAAACCGCCCGTTATACCACACACGCTAGAATCGAATCACAAATGAATTACCTCACCATACGCAGCGGCTGCGGCCTCCATGACTGCTTCTGACATGGTAGGGTGGGGGTGAATGGCAGTGATAATTTCATGCCCGGTCGTCTCTAGTTTGCGAGCCATTACAATTTCGGCAATCATTTCTGTCACATTGGCTCCCACCATGTGCGCTCCAAGCAATTCACCATATTTTTCGTCAAAAATTAATTTGACAAACCCGTCTTTGGCTCCAGCAGCGCTGGCTTTCCCAGAAGCACTAAAGGGGAATTTTCCAATCTTAATGGAATATCCAGCCTCTTTCGCTGATTTTTCGGTATACCCAACCGAAGCTACTTCCGGATAGGTGTATGTGCATCCAGGGATATTGGTGTAATCAATAGATGTGGATTTTTCCCAGCTATTTTTTCAATGCAAACAATGGCTTCATGCGATGCCAAATGAGCTAGGGCCGGACCAGGAATCAGATCTCCAATGGCATACACCCCTGAAACGTTGGTTTCATAGAATTCATTCACCAGTACTTTTCCTCGCTCTGTTTTAATTCCAACCTTTTCAATACCCAAATGTTCGATGTTGGCTTCAATACCCACCGCAGATAACACTACATCAGCAACCAACGTCTCTTTCTTTCCATCTTTTGATACAACAACTTCAACCTCTTTTCCTTTTACCGATGCCTTTTCAACAGTCGTGGCCGTCCGTATTTCTATGCCCTGCTTTTTGAAAATCTTCTCCATGGTTTTTGAAGATTCCTCATCCTCTACAGGAAGGATGTTGGGCATGTACTCAATTAAGGTAACTTTCGTTCCTATGGTATTGTAGAAATAGGAAAACTCACTACCTATTGCACCCGAACCCACAACAATCATTCGCTTGGGCTGCTCCTTCAAGGTCATAGCCTCACGGTATCCAATTATGCGTTCTCCGTCTTGAGGTATGCTATCAATTTTTCTCGACCGTGCCCCAGTTGCCAAAACAATATGCTTGGCCTGATACAACACAGATTTACCCTCTGAATCAGTAACGGTTACAGCCCCTTTACCCTCTAGTTTTCCTGATCCCATGATGACCTCAATTTTGTTTTTCCGCATCAGGAATTGTACACCCTTAGACATTCCATCGGCGACTTGTCTGGAACGCGAAATCATATCTCCAAATTGGGCTTCAATTTCTTTCACTTTTATGCCATACTCTCCAGCATGTTTCAAGTAATCAAACACCTGAGCACTTTTTAAAAGAGCTTTGGTTGGAATACAACCCCAATTCAAACATATTCCACCCAAATTTTCACGCTCAACCACAGCCACCTTTAAACCAAGTTGGGCCGCACGAATGGCTGCCACATACCCCCCAGGACCACTTCCAATTACCAAAACATCGTAGATCATTTCTTTTCAATTTTAGACCGCTAAAGTACATATTTTAAACCGAATTGTAGGGAATGCTTCCCCACAGGGTTGGGTTTACCATGAGTATGATTAAAGACATTCCCACAGTTCAAGATGTTTCCGCTTATCTTTGGACTCAATATCCAAACGAATGAACATTCTGAAGTACACTCTAGAGATGAAATGGGCCATCTTTTTCAACGTTATGTTTTTAGCTTGGATGGTATTTGAACGAGTTTCAGGTTGGCACGATACGCACATTCACTTGCACCAAACCAGAACAAATATTTTCGCCATTCCTGCCATCTTAATATATTTATTCGCGCTTTTAGATTTTAAACGGGATGCTGATTTTATGCATCTGCCCTTTAAAATCGGATTTTTGTTTGGACTCCGAACTACTCTTTTTATTACGCTACTCAGTCCATTTATGCAGTTGATTGTCAGCTACCTCATTACTCCCCATTTTTTTGATAATGCCATTCAATATTCTGTTTCTAGTGGGTATTTTACCCTTCTCGAAGCTGAAGCCTATTTTAATATTAAAAGTTACCTGATGATGAGTGTTTTTGGCTCTCTAATTATGGGTTTAGCAACTTCAGCTCTCGTTTCAGGTTGCTTTTCTCTGTTTCAATTGATTAAAAATCCAGCCCATGGAAAAGGATATTGAAATCGGACCATTTTATTCCTTTGAAGGGCACACCCCTTCCATTCATCCCACAGCGTTTGTACACCCTTCTGCATCGGTGATTGGTCGCGTTTGGATTGGTAAAGACGTTTTTATCGGCCCTGGAGCAGTGCTCCGCGGAGATTTCGGTAGTATTGAAGTTGAAGCAGGTGCCAACATTCAAGACAATTGTGTGGTTCATATGTTCCCGGGCGACACGGTTCGCATTTTAGAAGGAGCACACGTCGGACATGCTGCCGTGGTGCATGGAGCTCTGGTGGGCAAAAATGTCCTTATTGGCATGTCCTCTGTTCTTATGGATAAGGTTGAAATTGGCGACGAATCCATCGTTGGCGCCCTTTCGTTTGTTCCAACCGGAATGAAAATTCCAAGCAGAAAACTGCTGCTGGGAAATCCCGCAAGAATCATCAAAGATGTTTCTCCCGAAATGCTAGAATGGAAAACCCTAGGCACGCTATTGTACCAAAAACTGCCCGCAGCCTGCCAGCAATCTCTGTTTTCAGTACCGCCAAGAATAATGGAATCCAACCCGGGATTTTCGCTCGACCATGGCCTGGCTGATACAGAATATAAAATTTGGCAAGAAAGTCAATCAAAAACCGATAACAACTGAGCCATTTCAACTCCATGATTTATTTTTGGCATTCTTTTTGGAATTACCCAACAGCTTTAACTACTGCATTGCTTTAGAAACCTTTATAACTAATTACAAACACCACCATGCGTTCAATCTACTTTTTAATTTTCTCGGTGCTCTTCCTTCCTGTTTTTTCATGGGCACAACCTTGTACTACTCCGATGTCAAATGCAGCATTCCAACAAGGTTTGGCTCGAGTCAAAACTGCAGGTTCAGAATTGGCTATGAGCCAATCCGCAGCCTTGTTGGCCCATCAATGCCTAAGCTCAGCCCAAGTAAAGGCCATTGTTCTACTTCTTCCTTCAGATCAAAGCAAGTATGATTTTGCTCTTATGGCATTTTCTAAAACGGTAGATAAGGTGAATTTTTATGACGTTTACGACGGTTTCGCATATTTTTCAACTGTTTTCAGACTCCACGATGCCACTGCAACCATTGGTCAACCAACCCCCCAAACCCAACCGGTTAAAATTGACTTCAAACAATCTAAAATGGTTGTAGAGTCCCCGAAAAAACGAAACTGGCCCGCTCTTGGATACCCTTCCATCGATAATTATCTAGGCAATACCGGCTGCATTGAGCCCATGCCCGAATCGGATTTTGATGAATTAACCAGGGACCTCCCTGCGACGGTTGCAGAAGATCAAGCCCAACGCCTTTGCCGCTCATTGATTGAAAAGAAACAATGCCTTTCTACTGCACAGATTATGAAGCTGTCCACTCTTATGAACCAACAGCAAAATCGCTTGAATTTCCTTAAAGATGCGATTAATATTGTATACGATGAAGACAATTATGCCCGCTGTGGCGATGCCCTCACTTTACCCAATTTGAAACGCGATTTCAGTATGTTCATCAATGGACGTCCTTCTCCCAATGAACCCGCTACTCCAGCCACTCCAGCCTGCTCTGTCTCCGCTCAAGAACAAAAAGAAATGATAGACGAATTATCAAAAATTGCTTTTTCAAATACCAAATCAACGGTGGCTAGACAGGTTATTGCTTCTAAAAAATGCTTTACAACAGCTCAAATTATGGAAGTGTTAAATCTGTTTTCATTTGAAAAAGACAAACTCAATATGGCGAAATATGCCTACGCCTTCTGCATTGATAAAGGCAATTACTTTAAAATAAACAGTTTGTTCTCGTACAGCTCAAGCAAAGAAGAGCTAACTCGGTTTGTAAGTAACGCCGGACAATAACCTTAGGTATGCAGACGCCTCCCTCATTACCTCTTAAAGACCGACCGTTTGACCGGTTCTTTATGCTGGTTTTTACGCTGTTCTTTATCACCTCCATGATTTCCGATTCCATCCCGACTATTTTGGGAGAACCTATGGCGGCCGATAGCCCCAATATTTTGGTGCGCTGGAACTATGCCTATGCCTACCAATGTGATCCACTTTTCTTAAATCCACCTCACTGGATGCGTATGGTTACTGGCCTTAGCGCTTTCGTTTACGGACCCTTTTATCTGGTTTTGGTCTATGCCATTTGGAAAGGGCTAAATTGGATCCATGTCCCTGCTATTATGTATGCCACTGCAATTTCGGTGATAACAGGTGTCATCGTTTTTGGAGTTGAATTTTTTGGGGAACCAGAATGGCGCTGTCAAAATCCAGCCCGATTCCTTCCTCTAAATTTACCTTATGTGCTGATCCCCTTATTGTTACTCATCCGTATGAGAAAACCATTTCCCTTTTCACGAAAATTTTAGTGGTTTTTTTAAGGGAAGGATTTTGCAACGTAAAAAAAAGCCCTACATTTGCACTCCCGATTTCAGTTGAAATCATGTTCTTTTTATAATGGTCCGGTAGTTCAGTTGGTTAGAATACATGCCTGTCACGCATGGGGTCGCGGGTTCGAGTCCCGTCCGGACCGCTTAAACTTCAAGGTTTACCTTGGAGTTTTTTTTGTTTTAGGGCGGGGTACGGGCTTTCAGAGCTAGTCCGCGGTTCATGATTCGGACTGCAGTGGCTTTAGGGTAGCTCCCAAGGTCGCTCCCTAAAGCGCACGCAGCCCAGAATCATGTCCCTTTCGGGCTAGCTTCTTCAATCCCTCCCGCGGCGGCCCCACTAGTTTTAACCCAATGGAACAGCATGTGCCTGTTTTCGGCATCCAAATACAAGGGGAATTTCAAGTTTTTCTCTGCATCAAGACGAGATAGGGTGCTAACCCAATGCCCCTCTAATGATAAAAATGGGGCAACCTTAAGCGCCTGCTCAAACGCCTTTACTTCTTCACTACGCAAATCAATCATCCATAAGGTTGGACCTGCAGCCATGCCGGTAATGGCATTAAAACTACTCCGAACTTCACGCAATTCTACCCAAAACCCCTTTGAATAACAGGCCAATAAAAACGCCTCAGCCGCCTCTTTATTGGTGTATTCTCCAATGCAAACCCAGGGGGGCTGCTGAATCCCTAAAAAATGAATTATCCAATTTTTAAATCCCGACAGCATTCCCTCAAGGCTTAAATGCTTTTAACCGCCATTTTTTAGATGTTATAAAGTACAAACCTACTTGAAGAGCATACCTGGGTTGTAGGCTGATTTTCTCCCCATCAACAAAGAATGAAAAGGGGATTTGAGTCCCTCGGATATCCAACAATTGTAGGTCGGCTTCGCTAAAGTTTGCCCCGGACCTGTTA
Source organism: Bacteroidota bacterium (assembly GCA_027621385.1). Lineage (GTDB taxonomy): Bacteria > Bacteroidota > Bacteroidia > CAIKAF01 > CAIKAF01 > CAIKAF01. The sequence goes on from JAQCBQ010000084.1 coordinate 6,085, forward strand.
ATTTCCCAAGCCTCTAAGCCCCGATTCCAAACGGGAAAATCAGAATTTAATTTCAGCATATCCGTCTGCAACAATGCGCTAAATCGCCCCTCTAAATCCCTCAATGAATCGGGCTGTACTTTCCAAATAAAATGCCGCTGGTTTAGGCTCCCAGATGCATACATTTCTCCATTGGGCCGAAGCAGCAATCCATATGAAATGCCTATAGATGGGAAATTTAGACTGCTGTATCGTCCGCCCGAAAACGATTTATCCATTTTGATTATGTAAGGATTGATTGGCAAGCCTGGATAAAAGCTCGTGCTATAACCGGAAACAAGCAAGGAGTCATCAGGTGTACAAATCAAGGAGAATCCGGCTTCAGTACCTGTTCCTCCAAAATATCCCCACCGATTGACATCACCTTGAGTACTGGTAGATACAAGAAAAATGTCAAAAGCCGGACCTGAATTGGTCGTTGATTCACCCGACATAAAAATCCTTCCGGCATCATCAATCTCCAACACATAGTTGCCATTGGCATTGGCATCTGAAATTAGGCTATCCTTAAGCCATTGTCCTTGGCCATCAATAAAAGCAAGATAATTACCATAGGAACTGGTTTCAAAATCACCCGAAATTGCCCAGGCTTGTTTTCCGGAATGCCACCGTATTCCATGCCCAACATCATTCAAAGGCCCACCCAGCGTCCGTTCCCACTCCAGATTCCCCAACGAATCCAATTGGCCAATCCATATATCGCTGCTGTTGTTTTGTCCAGAAGTTCGGTAGCCAACAAATCCAATTTTTCCTTGTGGCCCTATGCTGCTTCGCTTTATACTGGATGAACCAAAAAATACAGGGAACTCCATAGATTTAATGGTGTCACCTTGTGCATCAAACCAAATCAATACTCATACCGAATTGCCGGAAGGTAAATAATACCCACCACAGCCCAAAAACTCAGCTCCATTGGGCAACGGCTCTATTGTTCCCGGAAATGCAGGCCCAGGAAATAGATAGCGTTTGGAACTTAACACATTTAAGGCGGTATCTACCTGATAGCTAACAAATGCATCCTGTGCATTGGCATCGCTGCGCTCTGTTCCAAAAAAAAGAAATGTACTTTGGCTCGAATTCCAAACCATATTCCGCCCCTGACAACTTCCTTGGTCCGGGCCAAAAAAAACTGTCTGGCTGCTCAAGCTCATGCTAAAACAGCATAAGATTAAATTAAAACGGACAACCAAGGCTGAATTCATGGGTTAGAGCTGCAATGTGTACTGATGCCAAATACAAAATTTTCAATGGCCTGAATGGTTGGAGCAACTTCAGACCCAATAAAACCACGAATATCAGAGTTGGAAAATTCAGCCCGGTATTTAGCCAAAAATGGACTGGATAAAGGCAAATAGCTCCAATGCCACTTTTCCTCTTCATATCCCGACCGCCCCTCAACTGACTTGGAAGAGTAAACCTGGCAAAAACCAAAATACGACGCATGGGTACGCAACCACTCATACACTCGAGCTCCTTCTTTTGTTTTAAAATAGGCATCATTAACGCTATTGATATCCAAATCTGTACCCCAATGATGCCTTGATGTTCCCGGCATGCTCGAGTATTTCATAATGAGCAAGGCCTTTTGCTCGGCATTCAATCTCGATTTGGCTAAATTCCGGCCTTCTACGTTCCGTTCTCCTGTCCATTTGGCTTCCCATATTCTTTTTTGCCGATTAAAATTTCGAATCCCACTAACAACCCTCAAGGAAATACCTTCGTTTGCTGCCGAATCTGCCATCTTCAAAAAGGCCAGAACCACCTCTTTTCTTAACCGTTGTTCGCCCTCACTGCAGTTGGATGGAAGCAATAAAAATTGATCTGGAAAGGACAATGGATCAAATTTACCCATGAGGTAATCCCTAGCCGGGATTCCTACAAATATTGAATCTATTGCATCTTGGGCCCACAATGAAATGGAGGAAAAAAGACATCCAAAAAGCAAAACAATGACATACTTCATGCGGTAAAGATGAGAATTCTTTGAGTTACCTTTGACTTCATGCGGTTTAAGATAGAGTTTTTTTCGCCTTATTTCAAGCATACCTTGGGAATAATTCTCGGGATAGGATTCGCAGGGGTATGGGGTTGCAATCCAGATGCGACCACACCCAATGAGGAATCTACCCCGTTTGACTATAGCAATGTAGTTTCAATGCATCCAGACACGAATCTCCGCCCGGAATTCCAATGGATAAGTTCTTACCGCCTCCCTTTCTCAAAATATGGATTTGATTTTGCTTTTGACGGGGATTCTCAAACCTATTGGAGTACGCTTCCTGGCTTGAATCATTTGGAAGGTTTTGAGTGGACCTTTGAGGCACCCGTTCAAGGTGCCAAGTTTCGGATTGGGAGGATGGAGGGCGAAATGTTTTCCAAACCTTCAAGAATCATTTGTTTTACCGACCGAGGTGGTACAGAGGCTAATGTCAACACTTGGATAACTCTTCCAGATTCAATTCGGAAATTAAAATTGGTGTTTCTTCTAGATAACCAATGGAGTAGGGTAGCCTTGGCATTGAACAATTCCCCCTTTTCATCTCAAGCTCGTGTAAAAAAAGGATTGGCGACCCTTTTTGAGTCCAAGCCCCTTGGTATTTCGGAAATTGAGTTTATTGTTGCAAATAAAAAAACAGCTCCCTTTAAAACTACAGACGGGTTTGTCCGAATCACCGAGCAACCCTCATCTGATGAGCGCTTTTCCTTAAACGACGGTCGAGAGTATTCAGGCATTGTATTAAACTCCTTGGTTAAAGAACGTCGAATATTTATTCAATTTCCAGACTTAAGAGCCTTTCTAGGCTTTAGAGTTAAAGGTCAATCCGCATCTCCCTCCTGCGTTCAGTTTGTTTGGCATAAGCCCAATGGGTCAAGTCAAATGTCCTATGTAAATACGGGTACAGTAGAACATAAGTTCACCATAGATACAGTAGCTACAAAGAACCTTTCTTTTACAGCGACTCTGCTTGAGGGAGAGTCCATCAACCTCATGGAATTTGATTTTTGGGACGGAGCAAAATGGTATAGAATCCAGGAAGATTCGCTTCAATTTAAGGCTCATTCCAGCAAATGGATGAGGTCATTACCTGATGAGTGGCCATTAAATAAGTCCATTTGGTTCGATGAGGCTTGGTCCAAATCTGTTCCGGAGGCTCCCGATTGGGAAACGGAACGCGATGCCACTATTACAAGCAGTTCAGGTCAGTGGGTGCAAGCGCTTTTTCGAGGAAATGGAACTTTTGAACTTTTATGGAGTAGCTCTTCAAATGGAGATTCATTCCCGTACTCCATGTATTCTGGTTCTTGGAACTGGACCGATAGTGGGTTAAAATTAACCGGTTACCTCTGGACAGAAAATGGCAGAGAAGAATTAAATGCCGGCTATCAACTTCAAGGCAAACGACTCATTCCAACCTCAACCAATGTGCCTGAATTTGAATTCAGTTATTGATTTCTTATTTATTCCGACGACCCTGTCTGTTTTTAGGTGCTGATTGCTGTTTCACCTGTTGTTCCCTCATTTTCTGAGCATCTTCTAGCCGCTGCATCCATTTGCTCTTCTTTTGAGGCTTTGCTTTATGGGCTTCCATCTTCAACCGAAGTTTGTTTTCATCAATAAACAAATAGCGAATGGCCAAATAAATTAGAATGGAAACGACATTGGAAAGAAAATAGTAGTAATTCAAACCTGCACTGTAGCTATTTAAAACACCCAGAAACACAATCGGCATGATGTACATCATAATTTTCATCTGCTGCATGTTCGCACCGGTTTGCATTTGAGAACTATTCAAATGAGTGTACAATATGGTAGTTGCAGTCATCAATAAGGTAAACAAGCTTACATGTGAACCATAAAACGGAATTTCAAACGGCAGATTTAAAATGCTGTCGTACGTGGATAAATCTTCCGCCCACAAAAAACCTTGTTGCCGAAGCTCAATGGCAGAAGGGAAGAAGCTAAACATAGCCAGTAAAAAGGGCATTTGAACCAGCATGGGTAAACAACCGGCCAAAGGATTCACTCCCGCTTGCCGATACAACTGCATAACGGCCTGTTGCTTCTTAATGGCTTCATCGGGTTTGAATTTGGCATTCAATTCATCCAATTCAGGTTTTAGTAACCTAATTTTTGCTGAAGAAACGAACATCTTAAAATTAAGCGGGGAAAGCAATAGTTTGATTATTAAGGTAAGCAGCAAAATAATAACCCCATAGCCCAAACCCAGCTGCTCAAAAAAATTGAAAACGGGAATGACCAGAAATTTGTTAATCATTGAAAAAACACCAATATATCCCAGGTCAATTTGCTCCTCTAAGCCATTATTCATGGCTGAAAGCGTTTGGAAATGCAAGGGAGAAAATATCCACTCCAGTGAAACGGAGGAATTTGGAGAATAGGAGTAGGGGACAGACAAAAATGCAGTGTATCCCATGTTCACACTGCTGTCAGCCCAAGCTGGAATTTTAGTTTCGGCTTGAACAGGCCGCTTGAAATGGCCATTTTTAATGACTAAAGCATTGCAAAAAAATTGCTGTTTGAACGAAATCCACTCAACAGCCTCATCAATTTCTTCTGAATTTTCTCCGCCTCTTCCAATTCTAGATACCGACC
>JAQCBQ010000085.1 GCA_027621385.1 Bacteroidota bacterium
GCCGATTCTGAATAATAGTAGGCTCACCACTGATCCCATTCTTTGTTTATGATCAGGGTCCAGACTGAATCACCTGGAATGCAAAACATCCCATACCTTCCGGCAGGTAAAGGTCTTGCATTGAAGTATAATGTTTTATCTAGCTTAATCCATGTCGCCTCGTTTGCACCCAAACGCCAAACCTCGCCGTAAGGAACTAAATCCCCCCAAATGCGCCGCCCCTTGACCGAAGGCGCACCATATTGAACCGAAAGGGTTGCTTCGCCTATTTTACCTTGAACAAAGGTCAGGGGAGAGGTGCGTTGTTCTTTAATCTGTTGTCGAGATAGCACAATCGGAGCCCTAGCTGTACTTGGCACCGAATCCCCGCATGAAAACATCATTATACCCAAAGCAAAAAGAAGCAGCCAATGCATTGCTATCTTTGAACCAACCTTATAGGACCTCATTCCTCGAAGATACGCAAGCCAATGATTATTCCCCAGTTTGAAACGGATTCGCCTCAATTTTATTGGCAAAACCAAGCTTGGGAGTGGCTACCCAATCGAACCCTTTGGCATCCAGATTCTGGAAGCATTTTCTTATCTGACTTTCACCTAGGGAAAGCTGAAGCCTTTCAACGGGCGGGCATCAATCTACCCCAAGGAAAAAGCATGCATCAAATTGAGGGGTTTTTCCGCTTCTTACAACAAAAAGAAATCAAAACGGTATTTATCTTGGGAGACTTGCTGCACGGTCCGACCACCCCTGAGACCCACCGATTCCTTGCCTTACTAAATCCATTAAAACACATACGATTCCAATGGATATTGGGCAACCACGACACCCGTTCGGCGAAAAATTTTGGATTCAACATTTCCCAATTTGAACAGAGCGCACCCTTCGAGTGGAACGGGATCTTGCTTTGCCATGAGCCAAATCAATCTGCAGAACTACCTTACATATGCGGACACATTCATCCAGGACTGCGATTGAACCTAGGTGCAAAGCAAAGCGCAAGGGTTCCCTGTGGCATGCTTTCAAAAAGCCATCTTGTTTTGCCCGCCTTCGGAAGCCTTACAGGCCTTCAGATTCAAACCCCATCACCCTCTGTTAAGTACTTTGTTTTTTCCGCCAATCAGGTGCTAAAAATTGGGTTTAAACTCGGCTAACCTCCATTGCCAATCCATCGCTCCAAACAAGGAACAAGCATAAACCCCTGATTTATTACAACTTAAGCCAACATAGAATAAAATCGCTTTTTTAATTATTCTGTGTTTATTGGGGTAATTTTGTTTACTTTGCAGTCGATAAACTAAAATCAATACTTATGTCCGAAATTGCTGCTAGAGTAAAAGCCATCATCGTTGACAAGCTCGGTGTGGAAGAAGCTGAAGTAAAACCTGAGGCCAAATTTACCGACGATTTGGGTGCCGATAGCTTGGATACGGTTGAGCTCATCATGGAATTCGAAAAAGAATTCAACATTACCATACCCGACGAACAAGCTGAAAAAATCAGCACGGTTGGAGAGGCCATTTCGTATATCGAAAGCAACGCCAACTAATTTTTTTGCGTATGGCGGGACGGAGAGTCGTTGTTACGGGATTAGGAGCCTTAACTCCCATTGGAAATACCAAGGAGGAATATTGGCAGGGATTGTGTTCCGGCCGAAGCGGTGCGGCGCCCATTACTCGATTTGATGCCTCAAAATTTAAAACTCAGTTCGCTTGCGAACTGAAAGGATTGGATCCCTTGCAGTTTCTTGACCGCAAAGAAGCCCGCAAGCTGGATTCATTCGTTCAATACGCCCTTATTTGTGCCACCGAAGCCGTCGAAGATGCTGGTCTTGCTCAGGCAGGATCCGTTGATCCCGACCGCGCCGGTGTCATCTGGGCTTCTGGTATTGGAGGGCTTGATACCTTAATTCAAGAAATTTCTGAATTCGCCCTTGGCGATGGAACCCCTCGGTTCAATCCCTTCTTTATTCCCAAAGTGATTATCGATATCGCTGCCGGACACATCTCCATTAAATTTGGCTTCCGTGGCCCCAATTTCGCCACGGTTTCTGCTTGTGCTTCCAGCACCCATTCCATGATTGATGCCTTCAACTGCATCCGCGATGGGCGGGCAGATGTGATTGTTACCGGTGGTTCTGAAGCTGCTGTTAATGTGGCTGGGATTGGAGGTTTTAACGCCATGCACGCCCTTTCAACACGAAACGACAGTCCCACTACTGCCTCAAGGCCGTTTGATAAAGAGCGGGATGGTTTTGTTTTAGGAGAAGGCGCCGGAGCCCTTGTCTTGGAAGAACTGGAACATGCGAAAGCCAGAGGAGCCCATATTTATGCCGAACTGGCCGGAGGAGCCTTCTCTGCCGATGCCCACCACATTACTGCTCCGCACCCAGAAGGGTTGGGAGCCAGTGGAGTTATGCGGCTTGCGCTTCAAGATGCCAGCATGAATCCCGAAGAAGTAGATTACATTAATGTGCACGGCACGTCTACCCCACTGGGAGATATTGCAGAAGTAGTGGCCATTAAAAAAGTTTTTGGCGACCACGCTTATAACTTAAACATCAGCTCAACAAAATCCATGACCGGACATTTGTTGGGCGCCGCCGGAGCCATCGAAACCATTGCCTGCGTCCTTGCAGTACAACATGGTATCGTGCCTCCTACAATCAATCACTTTACTGACGACCCAGAGATTGATTCAAACCTAAACCTTACATTTCATACGGCACAGCACAGAACCATTCGGGCTGCCTTATGCAATACTTTTGGTTTTGGTGGACACAACGCCTCGGTTATCGTCAAAAAGTTTGATTAATACTGAAATCCATGAATTGGTTTTGGCTTCCCTTCCGAAGACGCTCTACCACCAATTCCATTCCTGAACTGAGTGCCGAAAATAAATCCAGATTGATTGAAATCTTAGGATTTAAACCCCGTAATTTCTGCTATTACGCTCAAGCCATAACACACAGTTCTGCCATCTATATGAAAGGCTCGGAACATGTAGTGCACAATGAACGCCTTGAATACCTTGGAGATTCCGTACTGGATTTGGTGATGGCCGAATACCTCTATGAACACCACCCTGAAAAAATGGAGGGGGAGCTTACCCGAATGCGTTCGGCCATGGTCAACAGAGGTACCTTAAACCGCATCGCAGACCAAATTGGACTGTCCAACCTGATTATTGGAAAGTTCAATTTTAATCGACTCCCCGAAGACGTTAAAGGAAACGCCCTAGAAGCGCTATTGGGAGCCATCTTTTTGGATAAAGGCTTTTCAAAAACCCGAAAATTCATCCGCAAAAAGCTGATTAAAGCACAGTTGTTCGGTTCAGTACCCGGTTACGAGCTGTTTGATTACAAAAGCGCCCTATTGATACATTGCCAACGGGAACGGGTATTAATGACCTTCGAATTGTTGGAAGAACATTTATCCCCTCAAGGAAATGAATACACCATGGGGGTTCTGGTGGACGGAAATCTACTTGGAAAAGGCCGAGCCACATCAAAGAAAAAGGCGCAACAGATGGCGGCAAAAATGGCCTGCCGGCACCTGAGCATCACATCCGATTTGGCCGTTTAACCCGGCAATTACTTCTGAGCAATTTTTGCTTTCAAATACTCCCGATTCATGCGGGCAATATTTTCAATGGAGATGCCCTTCGGACACTCTACTTCGCAGGCCCCAGTATTGGTACAATTTCCAAATCCTTCCTTGTCCATTTGTTCTACCATACGGATGGCGCGTTCTTCCCGCTCAGGTTGGCCCTGAGGCAGCAAGGACAATTGACTGATTTTGGCTCCAACAAACAGCATAGCTGAGGCATTTTTGCAAGTAGCCACACAAGCGCCACAACCAATGCAGGTGGCGGCATCAAAGGCCATATCGGCGTTCTCTTTGGGAATGGGTAGAGCATTGGCATCGGGAGCAGAGCCCGTATTTACAGATACATAACCTCCCGCCTGAATGATGCGATCAAAGGCCGAGCGGTCTACCATCAAATCTTTAATCACTGGAAATGCTGCAGCACGCCATGGTTCAATAACGATGGTATCTCCATCCTTAAAATGACGCATGTGCAACTGACAGGTCGTGGTGCCGGTCATAGGGCCATGAGCGCGCCCATTGATAAACATGGAACACATGCCACAAATGCCTTCACGGCAATCGTGGTCAAAGGCTACCGGTTCATCTCCCCGCTCTACCAATTGCTGGTTCAACACGTCCATCATTTCCAGGAACGACATTTCAGGATTCACCTCGTTCAAGGTGTAATCCACCATTTTTCCGTTGGCATTAGCACTTTTTTGCCTCCAGATTTTAAGGTTCAAACGCATGGTATTGGATGACATAATCTTCTTATTTATACGAGCGGGTGCTGGGTTTTACATTTTCAAAATTCAGATCTTCCTTATGCAAAATGGGGGCCTGCCCATGGGCATATTCCCATGCGGCGACATACGCATAATCTTCGTCGTTACGAAGGGCTTCTCCATCTTCGGTTTGGTACTCTTCACGGAAATGACCTCCACAGCTTTCATTTCTGTTCAGGGCATCGTGGCACATCAATTCTCCCAGTTCTAAGAAGTCGGCCACGCGGATGGCCTTTTCCAGTTCAGGATTCATTTCATTGGCAGAGCCCGGCACACGTACTTGGGCATAAAATTCTTCACGCAGAGCCTGAATTTCAGAGATGGCCTGTTTAAGTCCTTCTTCGCTCCGAGCCATTCCGCACTTGTCCCACATGATTTTACCTAAAACTTTATGGAAATAATCCACCGATTTACTTCCACCGATGTTCATCAGACGATTGATTTGGTCTTGAACAGACTTTTCAGCCTCATCGAAAGCAGGATCATTGGTTGAGATGCTTCCGGTGCGAATGTCGTCTGCCAAATAATCACCTAGAGTATAGGGAACCACAAAGTAACCATCGGCCAACCCTTGCATTAAGGCAGAAGCTCCCAATCGATTCGCCCCATGGTCAGAGAAATTGGCTTCGCCCAAAACAAACAAGCCCGGAAGGTTGCTCATCAGGTTGTAATCCACCCACAAACCGCCCATGGTGTAATGCACAGCGGGGTAAATACGCATGGGTGTTTCATAGGGATTGTCGCCCGTAATTTTCTCGTACATTTCAAACAGGTTACCGTACTTGGAGGCCACGACTTGAGTTCCCAATTCAGTAATGCGTTGAGCCGAGGGTTGAGATTCTCCTAATTTATTGGCTTCAAGCGTTCCATACCGTTGAATGGCAGATGCATAATCCAAATACACCGCCATTTTAGATTGGCCTACACCATAACCGGCATCGCAACGTTCTTTCGCGGCACGCGACGCAACATCGCGTGGAACCAAGTTGCCAAAGGCCGGATAGCGACGCTCCAAATAATAATCCCGTTCTTCTTCAGGAATATCTACGGGACGGCGGGTGTCATTTTGTTTTTTGGGAACCCAAATGCGACCGTCGTTGCGAAGGCTTTCGGACATTAAGGTCAATTTCGACTGATAATCTCCGGAAACGGGAATGCAGGTCGGGTGAATTTGAGTAAAACAAGGATTGGCAAAATAGGCTCCTTTTCTGTGCGCCTTCCAGGTGGCTGTAACATTGGAACCCATAGCGTTGGTGGACAAAAAGAATACGTTTCCGTACCCTCCGGTGCACAACAAAACAGCATGGGCGCTATGCCGCTCCAGTTCCCCGGTCACCAAATTTCGGGCAATAATGCCTCGGGCTTTGCCATCAATCATCACAACGTCAAGCATTTCATGGCGGTGGTACATTTTCACCTGACCTACTGAAACCTGACGACTTAAAGCCGAATACGCCCCCAATAAAAGTTGCTGCCCGGTTTGACCTTTGGCATAAAACGTCCTGGAAACTTGAACTCCCCCGAACGATCGATTATCCAGCAAACCGCCATATTCACGGGCAAAGGGTACCCCTTGTGCCACGCATTGGTCAATAATATTTACGGACACCTCAGCCAAGCGGTGCACATTGGCTTCGCGGCTGCGGTAATCTCCTCCTTTAATCGTATCATAAAACAAGCGGTGCACCGAATCGCCGTCATTCCGGTAATTCTTAGCCGCATTGATTCCGCCTTGGGCAGCAATGGAATGCGCTCTGCGGGGGCTATCTTGAAAACAAAAAGCCTTTACCTTATATCCCATTTCAGCCAAGGAAGCAGCTGCAGAAGCTCCGGCCAAGCCCGTTCCCACCACAATCACATCGATGCTGCGCTTGTTGGCTGGATTGACCAAACGAATCGAATTCTTATGGTTTTTCCATTTGTCGGCCAAGGGTCCGGCCGGAATTTTCGAATTCAAAACAGACATATTCGATTTTAATTTAGAGAAGTCAAGTAAATGTAAATGGGCAAGATGGCAAACAAAACAGAAACCACCACGGCAAATCCTTTGCCAAAGCCATTCAAAATTGGAGTATAAGAGGGGTGATTCAGCCCTAGCGATTGAAAACCGCTTCCAAATCCATGCCACAAGTGGAAGCCTACCACAGCCATGCTTACCACATAAATAAGCACATACCACCACTGAGTAAAGGCGGAAACAGTCAAGGTGTATAAATCTTTAAGTTCACCATGCTCTACAGAAGCGTACATGGGCACACTGCCAAAATGCATCTCATACCAAAACGACTTCATGTGGATAACAATGAACACCAGCAACAATGTACCTAAAATGGCCATATTTCTTGAGGCCCAACCGGCATTGGCTGCATCGTCTTTCTTGTAATAGGCCTGAGGTCTAGCCTTTTTATTCTGCCATGCCAAATACAACCCATCCACCGCATGGAATAGAATGCTAAAATAAGTCAAGTACGACAACACCTTCACCGCAGGGTTGGTTGTCATAAACTTGGCGTAGGCATTAAACTGATCGCGAGCGAGCTCGGCAGGCAGTAAAAGCTGCAAATTGCCGGCCAAATGACCGGCCAAAAACAAGCACAAAAACAGGCCCGTCAGACCCATAAAAACTTTTTTTCCGATGGAGGACTTGATTAAGCCCGATTGCGTCTTCCCTGACATATGTATTAAAGTTCGAAATTCAACGGATCAATGGAATGCGAAAATAATCAAATTGGCGTACTGAGCGCATGTAATGAAGAAACAAATCCCCAATTAAAAGGTTGATTACTCCAAAATTTCTTTCCATAAAAGCCTCAATCTAGACTTGGTATCCAAGGACCAATTGCTGCTTCCTTTGGGTGGCTTCAAATCCTCCAACAATTTGATTTCAACCGTCTTGTCTTTTTCCTTAAACCGATAAATCTCGCCCTTTCCAATTTTCACCCAATCCTCTGACTCCTTTACCAACAAATCAATTTTCGTTTTAACCAAGGGCAAGTTGGCCAAATCATCCCAGTTGTCGATGTACACATGATAAAAAATCCCCAACCGTTTTAGCACCGGGCCCTCAATGAAAATCTCGACTGTATCAGCTTCTGATTCAATCATTTGAGGAATATGCTGAGCCGAGGAGCTAAAGGCCAAGCCAAGTCCCAAAAGCAAAAAGAATACACGAATCATAACTATTAACGATTTTCTGATTAGCCCGAAGTTACGGAAAGGAAAATAAATTCAGGCTTAATAAAGGTTAAGCCTTGCCTCTTTCACCGATTTATCTACTATGTAATCATCGTAGCTCATCTCTTTATCAATGGCTCCGCCGGGACCAATTTCAACGATTCGGTTGGCCACGGTTTGAATAAACTCATGGTCATGTGTGGTGAAAATAAGCGTTCCGCTGTAATTTTTAAGCGAGTTATTGAATGCTGTAATCGATTCCAAGTCCAAGTGGTTGGTGGGTTCGTCCAGCAGCAAAAAATTGGCATTTTGAAGCATCATGCGCGACAACATGCAACGCACCTTTTCGCCCCCCGAAAGCACCTTGGCGCTTTTCAAGCTTTCTTCTCCACTGAACAGCATCCGTCCTAGAAATCCACGAATATAGGTTTCATCTTTTTCGGTCGAGAATTGCCTCAACCAATCAATCAAAGAGTAATCGTCGTTAAAATAAGAACTGTTATCGTTGGGCAAATAGGCTTTGGTAATGGTTACTCCCCATTCAATTTGACCTGCATCCGGAGTGATTTCTCCAGCTACCGCTTGATAGAAAAGCGTAGTGGCGCGGCTATCTCTAGACAACAAGGCAACTTTATCTCCTTTTTTCAGGTTCAAATTAAAATTAGAAATCAGGGTTTCTCCGTCGGCAGATAGAGTTAGGCCACTTACGCGCAGGATTTGATCACCGGCTTCGCGTTCTGGATTAAAAAGAATGGCCGGATATCGGCGGCTGCTGGGTTTAATTTCTTCTACATTGATTTTATCCAACAGCTTTTTACGGCTGGTGGCTTGCCTTGACTTAGAGGCATTGGCACTAAAGCGTTGAATAAACTCAAGCAATTCCTTCCGTTTGTCTTCTGCCTTTTTGTTTTGTTGTGACCGTTGACGGCTGGCCAATTGAGAAGATTCATACCAAAAGGAGTAGTTTCCTGAAAACAGGGATATTTTCCGGAAGTCAATGTCCACGATGTGGGTACATACCGTATCTAAAAAGTGCCTATCGTGTGAAACCACAATCACCGTATTGGGGAAATCCATCAGGAAGTCTTCCAACCAAAGCACCGTTTCCGCATCCAAGTCGTTGGTTGGTTCGTCCAACAACAGAATGTCGGGATTTCCAAATAAGGCCTGGGCCAACAAAACGCGTACTTTCTCGTTTCCGCTCAGTTCTTTCATGGCCTTTTCGTGGTTTTCGGCCTTAATGCCCAAACCGCTGAGCAAATTCCCGGCATCGCTTTCGGCATTCCAACCTTCCATTTCAGCAAATTCAGCCTCAAGTTCAGCAGCCCTTAAGCCATCTTCTTCGCTAAAATCGGGTTTCATGTAAATGGCATCCTTTTCTTGCATGATGCCCCACAGTTTGGAATGCCCCATTAAAACAGTATCAATGACCCGAAATTCATCAAATTCAAAGTGGTTCTGCTTCAAAACAGCCATGCGTGCCCCCGGCTGCATGCTTACATTTCCTGAGGTAGGATCCAATTCTCCACTCAATATCTTCAGGAATGTAGACTTTCCTGCTCCATTGGCCCCAATGACACCATAGCAATTGCCGGGACTAAACACCAGGTTTACTTCATCAAACAACACCCGTTTTCCAAATTGCAAGGCCAGATTGCTTACCGTCAGCATATATTTTATCGATTAAAAATTAGGTTGCAAAGGTAGTTTTCTTTCCTGAAAAGAAGGGTAAAAACCGCCAAGGGTTTTCATGCCCTACTTTCAAATACCGCCCTTTGAATCATCTGGCTTTTCCTTCCTGCCATTCCTCCCTGAACAATTTAGAAAATACATACAAATCGTTAAAACAGGACTGTTGATGAACCTGCGCTGCATAGGGTAGGCGGAATTGTCGTACCTTGCAGTCTAAAGTAGATTAGATATGGAAGCAAACCTTCGATTTTCAAAGGAAGGTATCGGATTTCAGCGCGAATTGAACAAACGCGTTCACCAGTATTTTAAAGAAAACAACCTTTCCAAGAACGGCGGTTGGGCCATGCGGGGCAAGACGCTGGTTATGTTTATGTTATATTTAACTCCCTACCTGTTGCTGTTAACGGGAGTCATTCAATCCGGTTGGCTGGCCTTGTTGGCCTCGGCAGTCATTGGAATTGGTTTGGCCGGTATAGGGCTTTCGGTCATGCACGATGCCTGCCATGGCGCGTATTCCTCCAATCCAAAAGAAAACGATTTCATTGGTTACTCGCTTAATTTTTTAGGTGCCAGCAGCTTCAATTGGAAGATTCAACACAATGTGCTTCACCATTCTTATACGAATATTACGGAGCACGACGAGGATATTGATAACCGTGGTCTTTTCCGATTCACTCCCTATGCCCCCCTTAAACCTGTTCACCGCTACCAGCATTGGTACGCATGGCCATTTTATTCGTTAATGACCTTGTTTTGGGTGTTGCTAAAGGATTATTTCCGGTTTGCGAAGTACGACAAAGAAGGCCTCATCAAACAGGTAAATGGTTCAAAAACCAAAGAATTGATAATTCTGATATTCACTAAAGTTTGGATTTTGGTGTATTCATTTGGCTTACCCTTGATTTTTACTGATTTCAGTTTTGGTCAAATTGTTTTGGGATTTTTGACGGCCCATTTGATTGCCGGATTTTTACTGGCCTTGGTCTTCCAACCAGCCCATGTGAGCGATGAAACCGACTTTGTTGCCATCCCAGAAAATGGAGAACTCCCCTATTCATTCGCCGAACATCAAATTCGTACTACCCGCAATTTCGCGAATGAAAACAGGTTGTTTTCCTGGTATGCCGGAGGATTAAACTATCAAATCGAACACCATTTATTTCCCCATATCTGCCATATTCACTACCGAAAAATAGCTCCCATTGTTCGAAAAACGGCCGAGGAGTTCGGCTTGCCCTATGAAAACACTCCAACTGTATGGGAAGCATTGGTTACGCATGGACGGCATTTAAGAAACCTAGGGCGGATTACACAGATTCCTCAGGAGTCTGTTGTTCAAACTGCCACAATGGCTCATGCTTAATTGAATTGTTTTTTCTAAACAGGGGCTTTCTGCATC
>JAQCBQ010000086.1 GCA_027621385.1 Bacteroidota bacterium
GGGCTTTCACCGGTTGTCCGCGGTGGGCGGGAGGGCTGCCAGCGGGCTGCGGTGGCTCCCAAGACCACATCGCTTAAAACCCAGACGATAAAAATGTCTCTTCAAAGAGACATTTTTTTCAACTAAAACGCTGAAATTTCGATTCGCCCGCGGCAGGGATTGAACGGGTTGCCCGCAAGTGGGCCGGCGGATGCTGCCGCGCGGCGAGGAGGCGACTTTAGGAGCCACCGCAGCCCGCAGGCAGCCCGCCCGGCCAACGCGGACTACCCGAGAAAGCCCGGCTGCCGCCCCAAAAAAACCTGATTTCAGCTTGATTTCGCCGCCCCTTTTCCAAAAAATTAACAGGGAATCGCCCTGCATTAGCCCTCTTTTTGTCGTATCTTCCCCTGCAGAATTTACCTGTATGCGCTATCTTTTTTTGCTATTCTTCTGCACGGCAGGGCTGCTTTCCGCGCAATCTGGAACGGAGGCCAATATTCGCCCGGGAGAACTTTTGCTGCTGCTGAAACCCAATCGCACTCCGACCGATGTGCAAGCGGATTTGCCCTTTGCTTCCGAGCTGCTGTACACGGCCAGCGAACGGTATCGGGTATATGTTCTGAGCTATCCCAGTTCCGTGCCGCCTCAAACGGCCTTGGCAGCAGCCAAGAGTTGTCCGGCCGTGGCGTTGGCTCAGTTCAATCATACCATGGAATTGCGCGCCGCTCCCAACGATGCCTCTTATTCTGCCCAACAATGGTCATTAAACAACACAGGTCAGGGTGGAGGAACGCCGGGCGCTGACATTGACGCTGAACTGGCCTGGAACATTACCACCGGCGGTCTGACTCAAACCGGAGATACTCTAGTTATTGCCATTGTGGATGGCAGTTTTCAGATTTCGCATCCGGATTTATCGCCCAATTTATTCATCAATCGATTTGAAATTCCGGGCAACGGCATTGATGACGATGGCAACGGATACATTGACGATGTAAACGGCTGGAATGCCTACAACAACAACGGCAACATCAGCAGCGGTCAGCATGGAACCCATGTGGCGGGAATTGCCGCGGCAAGAGGCAACAACGGAATTGGCGTGGCCGGAGTAAACTGGAATGCCCGCTGGATGCCGATTCAAGGAAGTTCAGGGAATGAAGCTACCGTTGTGGCGGCCTATGCCTACGCTGCGAGCATGCGCGAACGCTACGACCAAACCGGAGGACAACAAGGGGCTTTTGTGGTTTCCACCAACGCCTCTTTCGGGGTTGATAATGGCAACGCCGCAAATTATCCCATCTGGTGCGCTTTTTATGACACGCTGGGTACGCTGGGCATTTTAAATGCCGGAGCCGGTCCCAATCAAGGCGTGAATGTGGATGTGGTGGGCGACATTCCCACCACTTGCCCAAGCTCATACATGGTGGCTGTGACCAATACCACCCGAACCGATGCCAAGAACAACGGAGCCGGTTTCGGTCCCATTCACATGGATTTGGGAGCACCGGGAACCAGCATCTACAACACCGTACCCACCAACAACTACAGCAACCTGACCGGCACGTCCATGGCCACTCCCCATGTGGCGGGAGCCATTGCCCTGTATTATGCCGCCGCTTGCCCCTTGTTTATTCAAGATTACAAAGCCAATCCGGCAGCGCTGGCCTTGCAAATGCGGCAGTATTTGCTGCTGGGCGTTGATTCCATCGGCTCCATGGCCGGAATTACCAGCAGCCAAGGTCGCCTCAATTTATACAAGGGAATTCTGCAGGTGCAAACCTACAACTGCGTGCCCAATCAGCCGCCGGTGGCTGCGTTCAATGCCCAAAACAATGGGGTTTGCCCCGGTACGCCCATTTCGTTTAACCAAACCAGTTTGGGACAGGTGGACAGCGTACGCTGGTATTTCCCCGGTGGCAATCCCGCAACATCTACGGCCTCATCGCCTACGGTGCTGTACCCGGGTTTTGGCTCGTACGATGTGATTTTAGTGGCTTACAACCCATTCGGCAGCGATTCTCTGGTGCAAACCGGCTTTGCTCAGGTTATCAATACCGGAACGGAAGAATTGATGTTTGAGACCTTTGAAGGCGGAACCCTAAACCAGCTGGGCTGGAGCATTGGGAATCCCGATCAGCAAAACACCTGGCTGCAGGGCCCCTCCAATGGTACTCAACCCGGAAATACGGCCGTATATATGCCCATTTTTCAGCATCAAAACATGGCGGGACAGCTGGATAGCCTGATTTCATTTTCTGTAAATGCGGCCCAACATACCGGTTTGCAGCTCAGCTTTGAGCATGCGCACCGCCGCCGGGTGTCCAGCGTTCGCGATTCGCTTTGGGTGTCTTTGAGTACCGATGGGGGACAGACCTTTCCACATCGACTGCTGCGCATTGCAGAAAACGGGCAAGGGGTTTTTGCTACCGGCAGTTTGTTGAGCAATAATTTCTTGCCTCAGAGTGCCACCGAATGGTGTGCCGCCTCCAGCATTGGGCCCAACTGCAACACCCTCGATTTGTCTGCCTTTGATGGCTACCCAGATTTGCGCATTGCTTTTGTGGTGCAAAACAATGGAGGAAACAACATATGGCTGGATAACATTCGGTTGACGGGCATTTGCAGTGGTCCGCCGCAAATTGCGCCCCAGGCGCTGGCCAGTCAAAGCGCGGAAAGCGTGTGTGCGGAAGACAGTCTGTTTTTAACCGATTTGTCCTTATTCAATCCAACGTCCTGGACTTGGACCTTTCTGGGCGGAACGCCCGGAAGCTCTTCGCAGCAGAATCCGGTGGTTCAATACATGGCTGCGGGGGCTTATCCCATTCAATTGCAGGCCAGCAACGCCTACGGCAGTGGAACTTGGCAAGGTTCGGTAACCGTTTGGCCCAAGCCTCAGCCGGTGCTGTCGTATTCAAATGGGCAGCTTTTGCTGAACGGCAATTTTGCGAGTTATCAGTGGTATCAGGGCGGGCAAGAAATTCCCGGAGAAACGGCGTCCAGTCTGAATGTAAATCAAAACGGCATATACCAGGTTTTGGTGAGCAATGAATACGGTTGTTCGGCGATGTCAGAGCCGCTGCAGCTGGATTTGTCGGTGATTTCAAATCAGGGGCAGGCCTTGCGCTTGTATCCCAATCCGGCGCATCGGTTTGTGCAGGTTTGGGGTCTTGAGGGCAGCAATTTGAATTGGCAAATGTACGATGCTCAGGGCCGGCAGGTAGCTCAGGGCAAGGTTTCCGACAAGGGCCGCATGGAATGGGCGAATGTGTCTGCAGGGCTGTACCAGATTGAAATTGAGGGGCAGGCTGCCCGCATTAAAATCATGGTGCTCAACGATTGATTTGAGGTTAATTCGGAGTAAAATGTAGGATGAGGTTTGGGCGGCAGCCGGGCTTTCACCGGTTGTCCGCGGTTGGCGGAAGGCTGGCCCAGCGGGCTTGCGGTGGCTCCTAAAGTCGCCTCCGCGCCGCGCGGGCCAGGCTCCGCCACCCTTGCGGGCAACCGTGTTCAATCCCTGCCGCGGGCGAATCGTGGCTACGAAAGTGGCGATTTTTTACCGCAACGTGCGCGGAGGGCGGCCCGGAGATCACAAGGATTTTGGGGTTGAAGGAGCTGTTGCTCTTTTTCCTGGGCATTTCATTGCAATGCAGGAAAATGCGATGGCCGCAAGGCCTAGAATAAAAAACCGGCTCAAAGGTTGTTTAACTCGCTTGAGATTTCTGTCGCCTGGATTTTTTGGTTGTTGGAATTCAGGTCAAAAAATCCAAGTGTATCCTGACTTTGGTTTCCAAAACTTAGTATCCCACATGGAAATCCAGGTGGCGGTTAGTTTGAATTTTCCCTCATTTGGGTTATATACAATGGCCGTTGCCACGGTAGAGGCGGGGTAGGTATCTCGGGAAATGGCCTCATTATGAGAGGGAGAACTTTCCCAGGCATCCACAACCAATTGCGCCAGCATGTCTAAGTTTCCAGATTGAATGGCTTGAATGTATCTATTGCTGTTGGCAGGGCTTGACTTGGATGTTTTTCGAAAAATGCATTCATAGCCTGTTGTCCAATAGGACAAGCTATCTATTGAGCTGTGTTCTGCCGGGGCGCCTTCTTGAATCATTCGGTTTGAAGCCCGGGCGGCAAACCGATAAATTAAACTGTCTTCAAAATAGGCAATGGGTTGTTTGCCTAAGTTCATAAGCCTTACGTTGATTTTAGTCCAAATAAGTCGGTCCAGCTGTTGAGATTTAACACTTATATCCTGTCCGAAGGCAGCTGCCAGACTTAGGGTTGTCGTTAAGAGAATGGTGAACGTTTTCATGGCTGTGATTTTGGTGGTTGGTTGCTGGGGTTTAAGCTGAAACGATTTTTGGTTATATTTAAGTATTTAAAAGGTTTGATTTTTTTGACCTAGAACAAGGTTGCCCCAAAACAAATTCCCTAGCTATCCGTCGCTTTTAATGTCCCAAAATGAGGATTGAACATGTAAACTGCGATTCGATTGAGGCACGGGCATCAGCAGGATCAACATTAAGGTTCATGTTTTTACCTCAAACTGCAGTTGCAATTCAACTGTAGTTTAAGAAAACAAGCGTACTTTTGACCTATGAACCATTTTTCTTCCTTGTTCTTAGACTTTAATGTTTCGGTCTACAGTCAGAGTTCAACGGAGAATGTATTTTTTTGCCCTGCTTAATGTTAAACATGAAATCCATTCCAACTCAATCCTGTAAAAAGAGCAGTTGGCTGACCGTTCTCTTCTTGTTTCTTCTCGGCTCTGGCTTCGCACAGTCTTGGGAATCGCTTTCTGTGGAAAGTCCGGAACCCATTCAAGACGTATTTGCCCTAAGTCAGGATAGTTTGTTTGCTGCATCAGGAAATACCTCTACCGCTCGGATTTACAGCAGTTTCGATGCTGGAATCACATGGTCAGAAATTCAGCGTTCAGACGTAGGACTTCAATATGCCATAGCAAAAACGCCACTCGGGAATTTGTTGAGCTGCGGGTATGAAGGCAAGGGCCTACGCAGCACCGATGCAGGAACGACATGGCAAGCCGTTTCATTTGGTCGCAGCGATTGGATTATGGATTGGTGTGCCTTGCCCAATGGCCGACTTTTGGCCGTGGGCTTAAATGGCCGCTGCTTTTTTTCTGATGACGATGGAATCAACTGGCAAAGTCCCCAACCCATTACCAATTCTTGGTTGCTTGCCGTTACCACCGACAACCAAGGTGTAGCCTGGGCCGTTGGCTCCGATGGGGTGATTCTCAATAGTTCTGATGGAGAAGTTTGGAACCTGGTGGTTCAAGACTCTCCCAATACCCTTACCGATATAAAATCAACTCCTACCAATGAACTGTTGGCCTGTGGATTTAATGGAGAACTGTTGCAGTCTAGCGATTCCGGAGCAACGTGGCAGGCCCAGCGTTCAGGTTCTGAAGAATGGAATGCTATGCTGATTCGCGAGGGAGAATACTGGCTGTTGGGAACTGGCGGTATAAAATCGGCTCAAGACAGCTTGATGCTCCCCGCCCCGTTTTCCTTCAGCACCCTTAGCTCCGGAACTCTGCTTCCCGATGGCTCTATTCTTGCCGGAGCAAAAAATGGACGGCTGTTCATCTGCCGTTTCCCCATCCAATCTATAGTTGAATCTAAGCCAAACATTTCGGTATTTCCAAACCCAAGTCAAGCCGGGTTTTATCTGAAGGGTGCTAGCCCCGGCACATACCTGCTGAGCGACGCTCAGGGTAGAATCTGCGCAGAGTGGACCGTCCTCAACTCAGATTCGTTTTTGCCTCTTCCCGCGCATTTGCCTTCCGGTAGCTATATTTTACGCAACAACCAATCCAACCTCCACCAAATGCTAATGGTGAAAAATTAACATGAAGACACCCATGGACATATCAACTGTTTTAATTTTGCTGGGCATCGGTATTTTGGCTGGCGCATTGAGTGGCCTTGCCGGCATTGGTGGGGGAATCATCATTGTTCCAGCGCTCCTGATGCTGCTTGGGCTTACTCAACATCAAGCTCAAGGCACCAGTCTGGCAACCATGCTTATTCCTATTGGGGTCTTTCTGTCCGTTATAAATTACCACAAAGGAGGGAATGTAAATATTTCCTTCGCCATTTTGATTGCTGTTGGCTTTATTGGCGGTAGCTTTTTGGGCTCATCTTTAGCGCTAAAATTGGATCAACAGATGCTTAGGCGAATTTTCGGATTGATCTTGGCGGTCATTTCCATCAAGTATCTGTTTGGAAAATGAATCACTCGGATTTTCTTGCCGCTGCACATGCCTTGCTGCCTCAAGTAAAGGCATGGCGAGAAGCCATTCATGCCGACCCTGAACTGTCTTTTCAAGAGGAGAGAACCAAAGAAAAGGTACTGTCGTATCTTCCCACAGGTTGGGAAATTCAAACCTGGCCAAGCCATCATGGCCTTTTGGTGAGTAAAACGGGGCGGCCGGGTTCAGGCCGTAGGGT
This sequence comes from Bacteroidota bacterium, assembly GCA_027621385.1. Classification (GTDB taxonomy): domain Bacteria; phylum Bacteroidota; class Bacteroidia; order CAIKAF01; family CAIKAF01; genus CAIKAF01. Next base: position 6,459 of record JAQCBQ010000086.1, read on the forward strand.
TGGAATTCGGGCCGAATTGGATGCCCTTCCCATTGATGAAAAAACGCAGGCTCCCTATGCTTCTAAACATGCAGGCCGGATGCATGCCTGCGGCCACGATGTACATACGGCTTGTTTATTGGGTGCAATGCATCTGCTCAGCAACCTGAAGGAAGAGTGGCTGGGCGATGTGTTAGCGGTATTTCAGCCTGCGGAGGAGCAGCTGCCCGGTGGAGGTAAAATGATGCTGGAACAGGGCTTATTTGCTGAACACCGCCCCGATGTGCTTATTGGAATGCATGTTTTTCCTGAAATGCAGGTTGGTGCCGTGGGTTTTCGACCCGGTCCCTACATGGCCTCTACCGATGAACTTTGGATTTCAGTGCAAGGCCGGGGTGGTCATGCGGCCCTGATGCGGCAAAGCGAAAATGCCCTGGCGGCAGCTTCTGCTTTGGTCAGTCGTGTATATGCCTTGGGCGAAACGATGTCTACCCCCGAAGAACCGATAGTGGCCTCCATCGGCTGGATTCAGGGTTTGGGAAGTACGAATGTAATTCCGGCCCAGGTTGAATTAAAAGGGACCCTGCGTTGCCTGACGCCGGAACGCCGCAGTCTTGCGCATCAGGCCCTTCAACAGCTTGCTGCTGATTTGGATGTTGAATTTGGAACTCAAACGCACATCGACATTCGATCCGGCTACCCGCCCTTGGTCAATTCAGTGGAATGGACAGCGTGGGCCAGCTCAAAGGCAGCCGAATTGCTGGGACCTGAAAACAGCCGGGAACTGCCCATCCGAATGACCGCCGATGATTTTGCCTGGTATGCCCCTGTGGCACCTTTGGTGTATTTCCGGCTTGGAACAGCTTCAGCAAATGGGGAACACGCCTTCTCGGTTCACGATGCCAGATTTGATATAGATTCAGAGTCTTTGGCGGTTGGCACAGCCATGCTTGCCTGGTTGGCCTATTCGGCTTGCCGTTCGGTATAACTCGGCCGAGCAAACTGAAGTCTAAGAATACGTGCTGGAGAAGGGTTTGAGAATACCATCCCACAGGGCCGACAGGGTGCCTTTTTTCCCTTAACCCAGATTATGAAACACTCCGGTTACATCCTCATCCTCTTCAAAGCGTTCGATTAACTTCCCAATTTCTTCTTGTTGTTCTGCATTCAACTCGGTGGTGGTAAGGGGAATCCGTTCTGTAGAGGCGTTTAAAACAACAATTCCTCTCGATTCAAGCCCCTGTTGCATGGTTCCAAACTCCTCAAAGGGAGTGTAAATGTAAATCATGTCTTCATCCAGCACCACTTCTTCAGCGCCAAAATCAATCAACTCCAGCTCAAGGTCTTCGGGATTTTGCCCCTCTGCCGCAATTTTAAACACCCCTTTCCGCTGAAATAAAAAGTCCAAACTTCCGCTGGTGCCCAAGTTGCCTCCGGCCCGATTAAAATACATACGCACGTTGGCTACGGTTCGAGTGGGATTGTCCGTCGCCGTTTCTACCACAATGGCAATGCCATGGGGTCCGTACCCTTCATATACAACCTCTTGAAAATCAGCATCCTGCTTACTTGAAGCGCGTTGAATGGCGGCTTCAATCCGATCTTTCGGCATGTTGTCGGCTTTGGCATTTTGCACCACTGTCCGCAAGCGGGTATTGTTCGACGGATCAGCTCCGCCCGCCTTTACCGCCATCGAAATTTCCTTGCCATACTTAGTAAACAGCTTAGAAATCTTGGCATTCCGACCAAATATTTTATGTTTTCGTTTTTCAAAACTACGGCCCATGGGTTTGGATTTTTATGGCTCAAAAATAGGTTTTTTTTTGGGGCGGCTTATCGGGCTGTCACCTGTACCTCACCTTTCCAGCCCAGTCAGCCTGTTGCGCTTTTTGTGGCTTCCGTTGGTCGCCCCCAAAAGGCGCAGGCTGAACAGGGCCGGTTGCGGTTCGGTGCCGGCTCCATCCCGGCCGCGGCCGCGTCGATTCATCCTTGTCTCATTTTTCTTCAACGGGCTTAATGTTTCTTTTCCAAAATCTGTAGGCAAGGCATACAGTTTGAAATTCGAGCAAAATCAGCAGCTGTTTTTCCCGCCGCATTTTGTTGCTCGGGTCGAGCGCCAGCTTCGATTAACCGGTGCATTACCTCCGGTTGTTCCGTCTGTGCCGCCAACATAAGCGCCGTTTGCCCAAGGGCGTTGCTTAGGTTTGGATTCGCTCCTATGGTCAACAGGCGCTCAATCAACCGCCGTTGACCTTTATATACGGCTCCCATTAGGGCGGTGCCCTCAGGACTCACATAGTTCAGCTCTGCACCATTATGAATTAGCCAATCCACCATCGCATCTTGCCCTCGGTACACCGCTAAAATCAGGGGAGAAAATCCTGATTCTGAGACTTGATTGATGGCCTCTGGATGCGTTGCTATCCAAGAGGTAGCCGCCTCAATCTTGCCTTCGCGGCAGTAGTCAAAAAATGGAGATTGGCCCAGTAGCGGCATTCCCCAGCATGATACAAGGACAAAAAAAAGGGCCCGAATTGGGGCCCAGAGCTTAATCATGTTGTTAGTGCAGAAGTATTTTGGATGAGCTGAATTTCCCATTCACGCCAATGCTTAACACATATATTCCCGGCTGAACATCGTTCAATTCAAAACGCTGAACCTGCTTGGAGCTATACACTTGCTTTCCTTGAAGGTCGGTGACTTCCACTTCCAAAGTAGCAGAGGCAGGCATTTGAATTTCGATGAGGCGGTTTTGTTGAGTCCAGTTGTAGGCCACTTCACCCTCTTCAATTCCTGTGGTTGATTCCCAAGGAAGGTTGATACCAAAGGCACGGTTGGAAGGACCATGGTTGTTCAGGGTGTAGGAAGCGGAGGCTCCTTTTGCCCAAACTAGGCGCAATGAGGCATCACTAAACGATAAAACCACATCGTTGTTGTCGCCAGTATTCAAGGCCCGTTTGGCAGTTACGGCCCGAACTCCTCCTAAAATATTACTGGAAATGATTATCCAATCTTGAGATGCGTCTTTGTTCACCCCTGAAATGCTTCCATTGCTGTTGTAATAATCAAACCAATCTTGAGCATGGCTGGCGCCTGATTTCCCTTCAGAAAAAACAAGCGCATCGGTGGGGCTCATGGAGTTGCCAAATCCCAAGGCCAACCAGCGATCAAAAATGCCTCCGAAGGTTACTGTAATGGTATCTGAATCCATGGTAGCTCCAAAAAACATACCTGAACCAGTGGCATTGCCCATGGCATCGGGCAATTCTTGATACGCAATCGTTTTTGTCTGAGCCGTTGCCAACGAAAAGCAAAAACCGATAGAGAAAATGGAGAGGAAAAATGATTTCATGGGGGTGTTTGTTTGTTCAAATATACAATGTTTATTAGGGAGGCCAAAGAGGAGATGCGATTTTTACCCGATTGGAATTCAAAGCGCTTATAGTGCAGAAGAGCACCCCAACTAATTTATTACCTTACACGCCTTCACATTTTGAATAGCTGGCATGGGCAACTTGAGTTTTGTGTTTATCCTTTTGGCTTTGGTTGCTGAGATAATTGGAACCATCGGCGGGTTCGGCTCCTCCGTATTTTTTGTTCCAATGGCTAATTTCTATTTTGATTTCCAGTCGGTGTTGGGAATTACAGCTGTATTTCATTTGTCCAGCAACATCAGCAAAATTTTTTTATTTAAGCAGGGCTTGAATGTTCGTTTAATTTTGAGCATCGGGCTTCCCTCTGTCGTTTTTGTGTTGTTGGGCGGATATCTGGCGAAATACATAGCACCTCAATTTTTAGAGGCTTTTTTAGCTGTTTTTTTGGTTTTAATTAGCGTCTTTTTTCTAATTCGAAAATCAGATTTCATTCGGCCTACTCTTCAAAATTCTTTTATTGGAGGAGCATTTTCGGGATTTTCTGCTGGGTTGCTGGGCACAGGCGGGGCCATACGGGGACTCACCATGGCCGCCTTTAACTTGGAAAAAAGTGCCTTTGTTGCGACTTCGGCGGTCATTGATTTGATGATAGATGCATCACGAACCGTAGTTTACTACAAAAATGGCTTTATTCATGGCCATGATTTAAAGTATGTACCCTTGCTGTTGGCTGTTGGTTTTATAGGTTCCTTTT
>JAQCBQ010000087.1 GCA_027621385.1 Bacteroidota bacterium
GGTCATGGTCATGGAACAAAAATAAAGGCTATCCAACCAAGTCCATCCCTCTTGCCAATGATAAAACACGGTGCCTGCTGAAACTAGAACCACCAATGAGACCGTTAAAATGGCCAATTCAGCGTCGTGAATAAAAGGAGCGAAAAATGATTTTACTGGTCGAACCATATCCGTTTCGGTAAGCAAAGGTACAAAGCTATTTAGAATGGTGCCGTTGCTTGTTTATCTTTGGGCATGGAAATTCAATTCTGCTCTGACTTACATCTTGAATTTCCAGAAAACGCTCAGCTTTTGCGTCAACAGCCTCTTCAAGCTCAAGCACCCATTTTAATTTTAGGCGGCGACATTCTGCCCTTTCCTCAATTTCCCAATTTCAACTGGTTTCTGGATTCGATTTCAGATTCCTTTGAGCAGGTATACTGGATTCCAGGCAACCATGAATACTACTTTGACGATGCCAGTCGGCGCAGCGGGGCTTTTTTTGAGTCCATCCGAACCAATGTCCACCTTTGCAATCAGTTTAAGTTGGAGCTGAAAGAGATGGATGTACTTTTATGCACCCTTTGGTCCAATGTCCTACCCAGCTGCAGAAATCTAATTCAACAACGGCTTACTGATTTTCATGTTATTCAATATGGGTGCCAGGCTTTTACCCCCGAGCAATATACGGCCATGCACCGCAACGATATGCGGTTTTTGGAATTGGAATTGGAACAGAAAGGGCGAAAAACAGCTGTTGTGACGCATCATGCACCTACCTTCAAGCAATACAACCCTCAGTTCCAAAACAACCCCATCAATCAGGCCTTTGGAACGGAATTGCGGAACCTAATTGAACACTATTGTCCCGCATTTTGGGCTTTTGGCCACACCCACTACAATCCTCCGGCTTTTTATGTAGGTCAAACTCCAATGATAACAAACCAGTTGGGATATGTGCGGCTGGGCGAGAACAAACGGTTCAACCCCAATTTGGTACTAAACACTACATCCGGGTTTTAGCGGGTTGCCCGTTTAAATGCCTTGTCTATGGCAGGAACGATTTCTGGATTTAACAGCGTGCTTACATCGCCAATGGAATCCGATTGGTGTTCTGCTATTTTGCGCAAGATCCGCCGCATTATTTTCCCACTGCGCGTTTTGGGAAGCCCCGGTATAAGCACCCAAATATCGGGCTTGGCAATAGGCCCAATGTGCTGAATCACCAATTTTATCAATTGGTCTTGTAGCTCTGCTTGCGCCTCAATACGTTGGTCTGTTACTACATAAGCACAAATGCCTTGCCCTTTGATCGGATGCGGATACCCAACAACTGCGCTTTCGCTTACGTTTGGATGGTGATTTATGGCATTTTCAAGTTCAGCAGTACCCAACCGGTGTCCTGAAACATTTAACACATCATCAACCCTGCCTGTAATTCGATGCATGCCTTGGGCCGACCTTAGGCAACCGTCTCCTGTAAAATAAGCGCCTGGATAAGCTGTAAAATAGGTCGTTCGCATTCGGTCGTGGTCTCTGTACACGGTGCGCATCATTCCCGGCCAAGCCTGAACGAGGCAAAGGTTCCCTTCTGCCTGGGTTTCCTGTATTTCAATTCCATGAGCATCCATCAAAACGGGGACGATTCCAGGCATGGGTAAGCCGGCATAGGTAGGCTGTTCTGGGGTTATTCCGGCAAGAGAAGCTATCATTATTCCTCCGGTTTCGGTTTGCCACCAGGTATCGGTCAGAGCGCAGCGTCCTTTACCTACAGCCTGTTTAAACCAATGCCATGCTTCGGCATTGATGGGTTCGCCCACCGAGCCCAAAACCCTTAGACTTGGCATGTTATAGGCCATAGGAGCCTGTTTATTTTCTGCCATCAAAGAACGCAAAGCTGTTGGCGCAGTGTAAAAAATATTCACCCCGTGCTTTTCAATCGTTTCCCACCAGCGGTTTTCGGTAGGCCAGTTGGGAAGCCCTTCATACATTAAACTGCAGGCTCCGGCCAACAAAGGCCCATACACTAAATAAGAGTGCCCTGTAATCCAACCGATATCGGCAGTACAAAAATGCAGCTCTCCCGGCCGATATTGGAATGCATTGACAAAGGTATACGCAGTCCACACCATATAGCCTGCGGTGGTATGCACTACACCTTTGGGCTTGCCTGTTGACCCTGAGGTGTACAGAATAAACAACGGATCTTCAGCATCCATAACTTCTGCAGCCGTATTCTTGGTGTTATCGGGGTGCTTCCAGGCCTCTTCCCACAATTCATCCCGATTGGCCTGAACGCTGACCTCGGTTCCTGTTCGAGTAAGCATAAGGACCGTTTCCACGCTTGGAACTTGAATTAAAGCCTCATCGACAATGGACTTCAATGGTATTTTTTTTGGGCCACGCAGCCCTTCATCGGCGGTAATGACAAGTTTGCACGCGGCATCGTTCAGGCGGTCGGCCAAGGCCTGAGCAGAGAAGCCTCCAAACACGACCGAGTGGATGGCTCCAATCCGGGCGCAGGCCAAAACTGAAAAAACCAATTCAGGAACCATCGGCAGGTAAATCCCTACGGTATCCCCCTTTTTAATTCCTAACCGTCGAAGCATTCCCGCGGTGCGCTCAACATGGGCAAGCAAGTCGGCATATGAAAAAACCTTGACTTGGTCTGCGGGATCGTTGGGTTCCCAAATTAAGGCAGGAGCCTGTGCCTGTGTTTTTACATGCCGGTCGAGGGCATTTTCGGTGATGTTCAGCCTAGCTCCGGCAAACCATGAAATTTTAGCAGTATTGAAATCAGCGTCCAACACCTTTTCCCAAGGGCGCATCCACTGAAAATGAGAAGCTACGCTGGCCCAAAAGTCCTCAGGATTCGTGGCGGCCTGTTGCCAGGCCACACGGTACTCTTCCATAGACGAAATTTGGTAGGGGAATACCTTGGATTGATTCATTTTATTCTCCGATGTCTTCGTTCCACAAATCCGGTTTTTCCTGAATAAACCGAGTCATCATTTCCACGCATTCGGGCAAGTCTAAATCTATCACCTCTACTCCATGCGATTCCATAAAGGCGCGCGCTCCGGGAAAGGTGCGCGATTCACCCACAATGACTTTGGGGATTTTAAATTGAACTATGGTTCCGGCGCACATGTAGCATGGCATCAGGGTGGAGTACATGACCGTATTTTTATACGAACCAATCCGCCCGGCTTGATTTAGGCAATCCATTTCTCCATGCAGAATGGGATTGTTCTCTTGAACCCGCTTGTTGTGGCCTTGGCCCACGCAAACTCCGTTCTTAATCAGTACAGAACCAATGGGAATTCCGCCTTCAGCAGCTCCTTTTCTGGCCTGTTCAATGGCCATTTTCATAAATTCATCCATGATGCCAAGGTAAGGAAAAGCTAGGTTCCTTTGGCATTCAGGGTTCAAATGCAAGTATAAAAAGCAACAGAGGTTGGGCAGCGCTAAACTGCGATTGAATTCAAAACCGCAAAAATCTGTTCATATCGGGAAAGGTCGGTTCCGGCCTGCCCCCTTCCTGCTCCATAAATTTTAATCTACCTTTGCTCTATGTCGGTTCATCAGTCCATCAAGCGCATTACCACCCACACGCTACAGCAGTGGAAAAATGAAGGTAAGCCCATCAGCATGTTAACGGCCTATGATTTTACCATGGCCAAATTATTGGACCGTGCGGGAATCGATGTGATGCTGGTCGGCGATTCTGCCTCAAACGTGATGGCGGGACATGAAACCACACTGCCCATTACCTTAGACCAAATGATTTACCATGCCGCCTCGGTGGTCAGGGGCGCATCTCGTGCCCTGGTGGTGGTGGATTTGCCCTTTGGATCGTACCAGGCCAATTCTTCAGAGGCATTGAGATCGGCCATTCGAATCATGAAAGAAACGGGAGCCCATGCTGTTAAAATGGAGGGCGGCAGCGAAGTGGCCGAATCCATTACCCGCATCTTGGCCGCCGGAATCCCCGTCATGGGTCACCTGGGGCTTACCCCCCAATCCATTTATAAATTTGGCACGTACAACGTTCGGGCCAAAGAGGAGGCTGAAGCCCAGAAGCTGTTGGAAGATGCTCAGCTGTTGGAAAGCCTTGGTTGCTTTGCCATTGTTATAGAAAAAGTGCCCGCCAAACTGGCAAAAAAAACAGCCGAAATCCTAAAAATACCAGTGATTGGTATTGGTGCCGGAGGCGGCGTTGATGGACAAGTGTTGGTGACCCACGACATGCTGGGATTGAACGAAGAATTCAGCCCGCGGTTTTTGCGCCGGTACCGAAATTTGGCCGAAGAAATTGTGCAAGCTACGGGAGCCTACATCGCCGATGTTAAATCCAGGTCATTCCCCAATGACAAAGAACAATATTGAGGTAGAAGTCCTTTGGGAAGACAACCACCTGCTGGCGGTCAACAAACCTCCCGGCATGTTGGTGCAACCCGATTTAAACGAGGATTTCTCGTTGGAATCATGGGGTAAAAACTACCTGGCACACAAATACGATAAACCCGGAGCTGTTTTCCTGGGCATTTGCCACCGGCTAGACCGGCCCGTAAGTGGAGTGGTTTTAATGAGCAGAACCTCAAAAGCCTTGGCGCGCTTAAACGAGCAATTCAAACAACGGGAGCCAAAAAAAATCTACCATGTACTGGTTGAAGGTGCCCCAAAAGAAGAAGAATCTACCTTGGTTCACTGGCTGGTTCGCCATGGAAAATCCAATACCAGCCGAGTTCAATCTCAGGCCAGCGATCAAGGACAGCGGGCAGAATTGAGTTATAAAATCTTAGAACAAGGGCGAACCCTTTCTTTGTTGGAAGTGCAACTAAAAACAGGAAGGCACCATCAAATCCGTGCTCAATTGTCGGCCATTGGCTGTCCTGTGGTGGGCGATGTTAAGTATGGAGCTCGCCGAGGCCTGAAAGACCGAAGCATAGCCCTGCATGCCTACAGCTTGGAAATCAACCATCCCGTTGCAAAAACCCAGCTCCTTATTCAGGCCAACTATCCCCCCACTCCTACTTGGTCTATTTTTAACAAGGGCAAATAAAAATTGTACCTTTGGCCCTATAATTGTACATCTACCAGAAAATTCAATGCATATGCGTTTACATTTTGTTTTGTTGGGCTGTTTTTTAGGCCCTGTTGCTGTTCAGGCTCAAACCGGCTTTGGCTACTTAAATTCGATGGAAATCATTTATGTGATGCCTGAAATGAAGGATGTTCAAAAAAAATTAACGGATTATTCGGCCGAACTGGATGAGGAATTTAAAAAAATGACCGAAGGCTACCGCAAATTGGAGGCCGACTATAAAGCCAATGCCAGCAAATGGTCTGAAACCATCCGTCAATTGAAAGAAGACGAATTGATGCAGGAACAACAAAAAATTCAACGCTCGCAAGAAGCCTTTCAACAAGACTTGGGCGAAAAACAACAACTGTTGTTGGAACCGCTACTGATGAAAGCCGATAGCGCCATTAAGGTGGTGGCCAAAGAAAAAAACATTCAGTATGTGTTTGATACATCGAAAAACGCCTTGTTGTATGCCGAAGAAAGCGGCGACATTAGTAAATTCGTTAAGATGAAGTTGGGCATTGACCCCAACGCCAAGCCTCAAGGCATGGAATAATTCCATGTTGAACAACCACCCGAAAACGTTGGCCATGAAAAAACTGATTTTAGGCTTTTTACTGCTCTGCACCGGAATGTCAGCCCAAGGAATCAAACTCCCCAAAGCCGATACCACCCAACAGAAGTCCAGAATTGTTAAGCAAGATTACCTTATTCTTAATTTCAACTGGAATTCCTGGCTCAATGCCGGATCGGAAGTAAATGTGAGTCCGTTTTCACGCGGATTTGAAGTGGCCGTCATGTTTGATCAACCCTTAGGGAAAAGTCCTATTTCTCTAGGTTTTGGCCTTGGTTTGAGTACAGAAAATATTTTTACCGATGCCTTCTTGAGGTCGGATTCCGGAAATGTAAATGTAGAATGGCAGTCCATCTCAAAGGTCATTAATCCCAACAATGAAGCCCGAGAATGGGACAGATACAAATTGGGCACCACCATCTTGGAGTTGCCATTGGAGGTACGTTTTCGGTTGAATCCGAAGAAACGGAACACCTTTAAAATTACGGCAGGTTTTAAATTGGGGTATTTGGTGCATTCCAAAGAAAAGTATGTGGGTCCCAATTACCTGTACGACGCTGCAGGAAATCAGCCGCATTTGGATGGGCCGTACATCGGCATGAAAACAGACGACCTGTTTGGCATTAACCGCCTTCGGTATTCGGTGTATGGGCGGATTGGCTACGGCCGTTTTGCCTTAAACTTTCAGTATGGATTGCAGCCCTTTTTCGAATCAGGTCGGGGCGCCGACAACGTGATTCCAATTCAAGCCGGAATCAGCTTTTTGCCCTTTTAATCGAGGCAGCATTTTTAATAGGCATCGGGGGTGGAACAGTGTTACGTATTTTATTGCCGGTCCAGGTCTGAAAAGAAAGCCAAATTAAGGCTTGAAATGGATGGATTTCGTGTTTTTTTACCCATTGCCAAAGAACTTAGGCAGTGGAGTGATAGAAAAAAATGGGTGGAATTCCCACTGTTCAATGGCTATTTATTCGTGTATTGCCAAGCGCATCAATTGTTCACCGTAGCCGGATATCCGGGCATTGTGGCTCCGGTGAAATTGGCCGGGGCCTATGCCAGCATCAGCGAACGCGACATTGAATCGATTGAACGGTTTTTGGCCACGGGCTTAACGGTCGAGGTAGTTCAAGGGGATTTCAGTCCGGGTACCCGGGTGGAAGTTATGGGCGGGCCGCTAAAAGGCATGTTTGGAAACTGGCTGGCCGAGGCCGGTCAGGATTATTTTTTCATTGAGGTCGAATCCATCAACCACCGCATACGCGTAAAAGTAAAGAAGGAATTGCTTCGGGCCGAGGCCCAATAGGTTTGAGGGGACCTGCGGCAGGGATTGAAGCAGCTTGCCCGCAAGGGTGCCGAAGCCTGCCCCGCACGGCGCGGAGGCGACTTTAGGAGCCACCGCAAGCCCGCTGGGGCAGCCTTTCGGCAACCGCGGACAAGCGCTGAAAGCCCGCAGCCGCCCTAAAAAATCAACTGAAATCCTTGAACAACAAACTGGGCTGAACCCCTGTGTTGTTCTGATATTTTCCGCTGGAATAGGTGCTGTAACTGCCCTCAATGCTGTGGTAGAAAATTTGGCAGATTTGCACGCCCGCATAGATGCGAATGGGCTGAACGCAAAACATTTCTAAGGTCCAAAACCCTTTGAAACCCACGTCACCAAAGCCGGCCGTGATGTGCACAAACAAACCCAGACGGCCAATGCTGCTGCGCCCTTCCAACATGGGAACAAGGCCTTGGGTCTCGGTGTATTCTACCGTGCGCCCCAAATACAGCTTGCCTGTTTGCAGCAACAGTCCCTCTTCGGGAATTTGCAGCGGACTCGCCGTGTTTTCACGCTTCATGTCTAACTCCGCACGATCGTACACCAACAAATCTTGATGCAAGGAAAGGTTGTACGAATTCGGATTGATGCGCGAAGGGTCAAAAGGCTCAATTACAATGTCTTTGCCCTGCCGTGCCAGAATCTCATTGCCCGACAAAATCATGGTTTCAAATTTGTCCGAAGGTAGGAATTCCCTGCTATATTTGTGGTATGCACCGCTTAGGAATCCTGATTGCAGGATGGTTTTGGTTTTTATCGCTCTTCAGTGTGGCTCAACTGCCACAAAAAATCAGCATTCTTCCTGCCGAAGCTCTGCCCCATGGATTGCGCATCTTGCAGTACAATTCAGCACAAGAGCTGAAATTTAAACTGGCTCTTACTGAATCTTTTGTTCAGGTAAGCAACCTGGAACCGGAAAAAACCATTTTGGTGCGGGCGCTGGGATTTGAGGATTTGATGATTCCCTGGACCAATCTGGAAATGGGCGATAGCATTTTTGTGCTCAAGCGGCTGGGAATCCACTTAAAAGACCATGCGGTGATTGGCTTAAGGCTGCCGGAATTTTCGGCCGACAGAGAGGTGTTGCGGCTAGACCGTGCGGCCATAGAAGATGCCCAGGCCCCCACCACGGCCGAACTGCTGGAACGCGCCGGTGTATTTGTTCAGCGAAGTCAGCTGGGAGGCGGCAGCCCTGTACTCCGCGGATTTGAAGCCAGCCGCATTTTGCTGGTGGTGGATGGAATTCGCCTGAACCATGCTGCCTTCCGTTCGGGGCATTTGCAGCAAATTATCCGCAACGATGCCTTTGCGATGGAATCCATTGATTTGGTATATGGCAGTGGAACTGTGGCTTTCGGGAGCGATGCCTTGGGCGGCCTTATACACATGAATACCCTGCCCTTGGTGTTTAATAAGGAAGGGCAGATCAGTGGCCATGTTCATTCTCGATTCAGTTCGGCTGCTGTGGAGCGCACCCTGCATGCCGATGCCAGCTACAGCAAAGGGAACTGGGCCGGATTAAGCTCGTTCACCATCAGTGACTTTGGCGACTTGCGCCAAGGCGCCCTTACCGATCCGCGTGATCCGGGCCGCTGGGATGCGCGCTTTACCGTACGTCGAATTCAGGGCAAAGACACCTTGTTTCAACTGAACGACCCCAACATTCAAACCAACAGCCGGTATGGGCAATTGAATGCCATGCAAAAACTAGGTTGGCAGGGTAAAAAAATGCGCCACTACCTGAATCTACAATATGCCACTACCCGACTGGTGCCGCGCTACGATCGGCTAACGGACAGCAGCGCCTCGGGATTGCCCCTGTTTGCCCGCTGGGATTATGGGCCAGAGGAACAGCTTTTGCTGTCTTTCCATTCCGAAACCGTCCAATCCGATCGGCTGCACTGGAGCCAGGCCCTTTCCTATCAACAATTCAAAGAAAGTCGCATTGTTCGTCGTTTTCAAAACCCATGGGAACAATCTCAAAACGAACACATTCAGGTGTTGGGCTACAGCTGGCAGGGCAGCCTGACCGAACGGGGTCGCAGAGGCTCTGCTTATCCGCAGCGCAAAACGGCTACGGGAATGTCGGCCTGGCTGCGCTTTGGCTTTGATGCACAGTTCCATTGGGTGAACTCAAAGGCATGGGCTCTGCATGTGGATGATTCCCTGCAAAAGGCTGCAGAAACCCGGTATCCTTCTGCCGGCAGCCACATGATTCAGTCGGGCATTTGGGCCGAAGCCTTGCTGTTTTCAAAAGGCGCTTCAACGCTGCAATTGGGGGGCCGCATTCAAATCAACGGCCTGCAGGCGAACTTTTCCGACACCTTGTTTTTCAGTTTCCCATTTCAGGAAATCAACTACCTTTTGCCCTCGGCCAACGGGAGTCTGACCTATATTTTCGAAAAAAAGGGCCACACCTTCCGCAGCTCGGCAAGCTCGAGTTTCAGGGCTCCGAATGTGGACGACATTGCCAAGGTATTTGATTCTCAACCGGGCTCTGTCATTCTTCCCAATCCCAACCTTAGGCCGGAATACCTATTGGGAATAGAGGCCGAGTACCGCATTCAGATGCGCGGACAGCATGCTGCGGTGTTGGGTTATGTGTCGCATGCGCCCGGTCTTTTGTCGGTTCAGTCCGGCCAATTCATGGGGCAAGACAGCATTCCATATCAAGGATTCATGAGCGCCGTCAACACCCTTCAAAATGCGACATCGGCCTGGATTTTTGGAGCACAATTGAGGTATCGGGGGCAGTTGAGTCCGCGGCTTCATGCCTTTGGGCAACTGACCTACACCTATGGTAGGCAAGTTGTAAACCAAGGTTGGCAGCCTGTTGATCACATTCCGCCCTTGCACGGTCAGCTTGGACTGGAATGGAGGAAAAAGAGCATTGAGCTGGGGCTGCGCGCAGATTTTAGCGATTGGAAGCGGTTGGAGGAGTATGGTTTGCAAGGAGAAGACAATTTAAGGTATGCTACCCCTTGGGGCATGCCCGGTTGGTGGACGCTCAACAGTCATTTGAATTGGAAATTGCGGCAGGGCATACAGCTGCGCCTGCAGCTCAACAACATCCTAGATTTGCGCTACCGTGCATTCAGCAGCGGCATCAGCGCCGCCGGCCGCAACTTTATGATTTCATTGAACGGAAGCTTTTAGGGGCTGAAGGAGATTGAGGAAAAGGGGGCGGCTGCCGGGCTTTCACTGCTTGTCCGCGGTTGCCGAACGGGGCGCCATGGGGGCTGTGGTGGCTCCTGACGTCGCCTCCTCGCCGCGCGGCGCCAGCCGTCGGCAACCTTGCGGGCAATCCGTTCAATCCCTGCCGCAACCAAGACCAATGCGGCATTGAACCTCAACAATTGGCATTGGCTCCTTTGCGAACCTTTGCGGCTCCCTTGGCGGGATTTGTGGTAAAAAAACCAATCAAGGCATTCAGGTTTATTTTTACCGCAAAGAACACAATGCCGGCGCAAAGAGCACAGAGGATGTGTCGTGTGGAGAAAATGTTCGAGGCTGCTTTGTGAACCTTTGCGGCTCCCAAGGCGGGTTT
>JAQCBQ010000088.1 GCA_027621385.1 Bacteroidota bacterium
CAACGATGATTGGATTTCCGGTGCGGTGTCCGATTTCGTCCACAATGATGTCTGAAGAGGCGCCGCTGAACAGCATGGATACAAGAAGGATGATGGTTGACATGGTGTAAAAGATTAAAGGGGGTTAGGAGAAAGAATTAATGTCCGATTTCGTCAACGATGATGTCTGATCCGGCATAATGCCCGATTTCGTCAACGATGATGGGGTTGACGGTGCGGTGTCCAATTTCATCAACAATGATGTCGAAGGAAGCGTTTCCGCTGAATAACATAGAAACAAGAAGGACAATTGTGCTCATGATGAAGAAGATTAAAAGGTTAAATTGTATTTTAAGTTGAAATGTATTGTCTGATAAACAATTTGGGATCAAAAGAACCCATATCGTGTAAAATTCATTACCTTAACATGTTTAAAGACAAAATCAAAGAACGAGGCGAAATCGATTGCGGTGATTTCAAGGACAAAGTTGGGGCCTCTGATGTCTAAAAAAAACACCAAAAGTTAAAAATTTGGACAATACGATAATTTTCAATAGTTTTGTTTCAGAAACGTTGAAAATGAAGAAGAACACTGCTCAAAGCCTGAGGCAAATTGCCTTATCTATGGGGTCGGCTGAAATTGAAGCCACCACTGCTTATATTGCTGGTTTTAACAGAAAATATGGGGATTATGAGCCCAAGACGCTCAAGCTGTTTTCGTATATTTTGGACAATACGGAAGTTGCTTTTTTGTCGGATTCTGAGGTTAAAAGTGCACTTTTTCCTAGTATGGATGAGTCGACCTTTACCAAATTGGTGGCTCGTTTAAAGGAAAAGGTGTTTGAATCGATGCAATTGGACGTTAATTTAAGTCGCGGGAGTTCCTTTGCTGCTTCTTGGTTGGCTCGTCAGCGGGGCAGAAAGGGTTTGATTTCGGCCGAGATTTTATCGATTAGAGGATTGCGGTCTGAAGCGGATGAAATTTTACGGCGTGTTCTTCGGGAGGGTCAAAAATATGCCTTGTATGATTTGGCAGGAGCAGCCAGTCAGTTGTTGTATGTGCATGTTTGTGCTCAATGGGGTTCAGAAAAAGGGGAGGATTTGCGTCAGATGTCTGAACACTTTAATCGGCTAGCCTTTTTGCAAAAGCGGGCTGATGTTTTGTTTTATCAAGCTGGATTTAAGCGTCAACTGAATTATGACAATACGGTGCATTTTCGGCAATTGGCGGAAGGGATTAAAATGTTAATGAAGGAGCTGAACGGGGAATCTGCCCCGGGGATTGAATATGTTTTATCTCAACTGAAATTACTTTACTGGGAGGGAATAGGTTCGTTTGAAAAACAAGCAAAAGAGGCAGAGGTGCTGGAGGGTTTGCTGCATCAATATCCTGGCATTAGCAGTGATTTAAGAAGAGTGAATGTAGCATTGCAATCGATGACGGCGGCCTTTCATCTTCGCGATTTTTCATCTGCTGAACGATTTGCCGAGCTGGCTATGTCAATGTCTTCCTTGAACCATTATAATGGGAGAAAAGTAGCCGCATATCAAGTAGTGGTGCTGATTCAACTTAGGAAATTTGATGAAGCCGGGGGGCTTTTAACTGCACTTGCTGCCCAGCCTTTATTGCGTGATCCCGAGGTGGAATATGTTCAATACCTTAATTCATATTTGGAATTCCAGAAAGGAAATGCATTTGAGGCGAAAGCGGCATTAAAGTCAATATCTGTATTGCGAAGGCAAAAACAACAGGATTGGATTTTTGGAATTGAGATGTACGAAATCCAGCTTCGGATTGGTTTAGGGCAATTTGATTTGGCTGAAGATTTGATTCACAATTTGAAGCGTAGGGTAGAACGTATGGGAGAAAAAGATAAGCCAAGTCCAAGAACATTTACTGCTATTCGGATTTTGCACAGCCTTTCAGTGGAGTCATTCAATTTCAAGGCATTTTGGGAAAAACAAGCTGAATTGGTCAGGATGCTTAATGATCCTCGGCCTGGGTATCGATGGGATCCTTTCGGACCAGAAGTGTCTCCTCTCGAAGGTTGGTTGGCCAATGCAGCAGGTGTCAAAACCGTCAAATCTGATTTTAAAACGAGTTCCAGAAGTTTAGAAATGGTGGAATTGTAATCGGTGTGGCCCGCATCCATTCTCAACCAACCTGACGAATCAATAGAAAAGCGTTGAACGCTGGGTTTGGTAATTGTGGTCTAGGTCTAGATTTTCTCTTTGTGATAAAATGCATTTGAATGCGGGGGAATGAAGGCGTTGCCACAAGCCGAATTGGAACATGTGACTTTTGGGGCTATGCGCCACGGTGGTTTGCATCAATTTAAATTCCAATTTTCCCAAGTCCTTTTCGTATATGGTGTTCCGGATATTTATTTGTTGGGTAAACGTTTATCAAGCGGATACCAAACGAATAATTGACGGATTCCAGCTGAACTTGTGGGAAAAAACATGAATAAAATCTGCTCCTTGTTCTTATTGGGCTTGGTTCATGCCAGTGTATGGTGTCAAGATGTCCCCAAGTACTTTGCTGAAATTCAAACGCAATTTCCCCACATACCCGAAAATCTATGTGCGGCCGTTTCTTACCAACAAACGCGTTGGAAGCCGAATCCGAACCCCGGTCAACCCTCATGCAATGGGCGGCCGGCTGTTGTTGGAATATTGGGCTGGGTGGTTGAGCCGAATCCTGTTTTTAGAAATCACCTTCAGCGGGTGGCTGATTTAAGCGGAATGTCTGAAGATGAGATTTTATCAACGCCTGAACAGGAAATCTACGCTTGGCATTTGGCCATGGATTCTATTTCAAAGATCCAAAGGCCTCATTCGGCCTTAGACTGGCTAACTCTAGCTTTTTCGCTAAGCGAAATTCCTGACTTTAATAATACTACTGTAGATTGGGCCGCTTTTTATTGGTTTGAAGAGCTCAGGAACAGCTGGGTAAAATTGGGCGGGCCCGCAATTTCATTGGATGAAATGAAACCAACGCAGGCCTTGCAAGCAGCAGAACGAAGCGGGCTGGACGGTGTTGCGGTTTGGCAGCCAAGTCCCGCCTGTAATTTTAGCAGTAGAAATGGAAATGCCGTAACTGCTGCCACGGTTCACACGACTCAAGGTTCGTTCGCCGGGGCATTGGCCTGGTTCATGTCTTGTCAATCCAACGTCTCCACCCATTATTTAATTCGCTCTTCCGATGGCTTTCTGTTGCAACTGGTAAATGAGGATGCCAAAGCCTGGCATGTAGGAACTGAAAATGCATATACCATAGGTATTGAACACGAAGGATTTGTTTCAAATCCCGCTTGGTATACCGATACCATGTATGCAAGCTCTGCATCCTTAATTCAACGAATTGCCCAAAGGCATGGAATTGAACTGTCGAGATCAGCCTGGTGGCCTTGGTCTGCAGCTACTACCTATGCCCAACATCAGCGCCCGGGAGTTTGTACCCGAATTAAAGGGCACCAACACTTCCCCAACCAAACCCATACCGACCCCGGTCCGAATTGGGATTGGGCACGGTTTTCCAATTTAATTCAAGGCCATCAGCCCCAGGAAACCACGATGGGGTTATCAGGAACAATTGCTTTTCCCCATCTGCCTCCATACGCTCACGATAGTTTGAAACAGTGGAGAATTCAGGTGCCCAGAGGTAAGGTTAATCTGCAGTTTCAATCCATGGATTTGGAACTCAATTGGGATTACCTGACGGTGTATGATGGACCAAGTACGGCAGATTCTGTTTTACTTACGGCAACCGGGAATCAGATTCCCGCCAGTTTTCTTTCTACAGGGCGCGAGGTCTTAATTCGTTTTAGAAGCGATTGCGCCATTTCCGGTCAGGGGTTTGTGCTGTATTGGAATATGGTTGAAGGCGCCGGAGAAGACAGCATCCCCCCCAGCACCCAAATTTTACCCATCGGTCAAGGATGGATAAGTCAGGATTTCCAACAAGGCTTTGCAGATGTAGATTCAGGGGGTAGTGGATTGTTGAGTACCTTTTGGACGGCCGTTCACCACGACGGACAAGGCTATTATGGACGAAATCAGCTGGGAATGATGGCCGATTTTTTTGAGGCTCCAGGCCCCAATCTTCATTCCCAATGGAGCATCGTTTCAGGACAATGGCAACAAGGAAATGGTCAGATTTTTCCGACTCAGCCCGCTGGCATTAGCGCGGTTTCTGCTCAGGTTCCTCAAGGGCCAAGCGGCGAACGGTATTGGGCATTTGACTTCATCGTTTTTCCAAATGGGAATCAGCCACGCGTTTCGCTGTATGTCGCTGCCGATCAACCCGCAGGGCTAGGTCGAAACCATAGCATAGAGTGGCGACTGGGCTTGGGAGGCCTCCTCGAAATTTACCGTTGGGAACAAAACCAGGCTCAGCTGTTGGCGAACATCCCAATGCCAATAAATCCAGGCCAACTGAATCGCTGCTTGATTGGTCGGCGCGACAGCACGTACCGATTCTTTCTCAATCACACGTATTTAGGGGAACTGCAGGTTGCAGGATGGCCTCAAAATCAAGCGCAATATATTTCCTTGGAATCAAAAGAGGCCATTACAGCTTTCGATGGAGTGCATAGTGGTATCGGTCGATTTCCCAACCTAAGTCAGCATGTTGGAACGGGAGTTCTCCCCATTGGCCATTTCCCCAATGCCAACCCGAATCCAAACACGCCCGCCGGTCGCATTCTTTCTTTGGCCATGGACGGAGCAGGAAATCTATCAACCTGGCAAACGGCAGATTACAACCTGGATTTCAGCCCGCCGTATGCTTCAGCATGGATTCATGATGGTATGGGTGTAGATGTAGACACCTTTATGGGGCCGCTTTGGATGAGCAATTGGGGGACATCTGCCGATCCCAACTCCGGGCTTTCAAGCTATGAAATGTGCATAGGCAGCAGCCCCGGCGCTTGCGACATACAGCCCTGGCAAACGAATGGATTGGGAGTGAGTTGGCAAGGGAATGCCTCATCCCTTAGCATTGGGAACACCTACTTTTCAGGCGTTCGGGCGCTGAATGGGGCGGGAATGATTGGAGCTCCTACCTTTTCCGACGGAGCGATTTGGCTGCATTCAACCGGAATAGAAGGCAGCTTTCAGCCCGCACAGGGCTGGGCCGGGCCCAATCCCTTTTCAGAATCCATTGAAATCAAACTGAATAAACCGGGCATGGTACGAAGGGTCCGTCTTATGGACATACGGGGTAGAATCATTAAAGAAGACATCATTCCAAATACTGGAACATTAAAAATACTTGGATTGCACCACTTGGCCGAAGGCATGTATGTATTGTCAATGGAAGGAATTCCAAGCATTCGATTGATTAAATTGGGCTTTTAAATTTTCTACCTTTGGCAAAAAAATAAGCCATGCTACCCACGCCAATTAAAGATATTCTTACCTGGGAACCCGGTGGCCAATCTTGTTTGGTTGGCGGCTGGGTTCGCACCTTTCGGAGCAACCGATTTATTCACTTGAACGACGGCTCCAATCTGGCAGGCATTCAAATTGTCGTGGACTTCGAGGCCTTTCCGGCGGAACTTCTTCAAGGCATAGCTCCAGGAGCCTGTCTTCGAATTCAAGGCAAACTACAGCCCTCTACCGGAAGGGGCCAAGCCATGGAAATTCATGCCGAACAAATCGAGCTCATGGGTAAGGCAGAATCCGATATCAATGCCCCCGACTTCTACCCCTTGCAGCCCAAGGCTCATTCCTTGGAGTTCTTAAGAGAGATTGCTCACCTGCGGTTTAGAACTCAAACCTTTGGAGCCATTTTTCGGATTCGGCATACCATGACCTTCGCCATCCATCGGTTTTTTAATGACCGTGGGTTTTTCAATATTCATAGTCCAATTTTGACCGCATCAGATGCGGAAGGGGCCGGAGAAATGTTTCGGGTTACCACATTGGCAGCCGACAATCCCCCTAAAACAGAGGATGGCAAGGTGGATTTTTCCAAAGATTTCTTTGGGAAACAAGCCCATTTAACGGTTTCGGGGCAGCTTGAAGCCGAGTTGGCCGCATTGGCCTTGAGTAAAGTGTACACCTTTGGTCCTACCTTCAGAGCAGAAAATTCCAATACCACCCGGCATTTGGCCGAATTTTGGATGATTGAGCCCGAAGTGGCCTTTGCTGATTTAAACGACAACATGGACTTGGCTGAAGCCAATCTGAAATATGTTCTGCAATATGCTCTAGACCATTGCTATGAAGATTTGGTGTTTTTGAATGAGCGATGGAAAAAAGAAGAGGCAGGAAAAAAGAAAGAAGAACGCTCGGAATTGGACTTGTTGGAACGCATACAGTTTGTTTTGAATGAGCCCTTTGCACGCATTAGCTATGAAGAGGCCATTCAAATTTTAGAGGAATCGCCCCATCAAAGGAAAAAGAAATTTCAATATCCGGTGAAAGGTTGGGGTACTGATTTGCAATCGGAACATGAACGGTATCTGGTTGAAAAAGTATTCAAACGTCCTGTAATTTTAACCAATTATCCGAAAGAAATTAAGGCCTTTTACATGCGTCTTAATGAAGATGGGCGCTCAGTACGTGCCATGGATATTCTTTTCCCGGGAATTGGAGAGATGGTAGGCGGAAGTCAACGCGAAGAACGCTTGGATTTTCTGCAGCAGCGCATGGCCGAAATGGGCATTCCAGAGTCTGAATTGTATTGGTACTTAGATACCCGCAAATTTGGCACCGTCCCTCATTCTGGATATGGTCTTGGATTTGAACGGTTATTGCTTTTTGTTACCGGCATGGGGAACATCCGAGATGTGATTCCCTTTCCTCGGTTCCCCAAAGGCATCGCGTTTTAATTCCCATTCTTGGGAAGACCATTTAAGGCCCATAACGGCCAATTTTTCACCACAAAGGCCTCCATGCGAGCCGCTATGTTCGCAAAGGTGCCTCCAAACTTGTGCACTGTAGTACAATACATGCCGCAGGAAAGGAAATACGAACCCATGACAACAAGCAAGGTGTAAACCAATCAAAAAAAGGTGGACAAGTCAGGAAAAAGCCACCTAATGGGCTTCAGCACTTAGTTATAATTCTTCCAGCCGATCTAAATTCCGTTCTGCTTGG
The DNA here is from genome assembly GCA_027621385.1 of Bacteroidota bacterium. Taxonomy (GTDB): domain Bacteria; phylum Bacteroidota; class Bacteroidia; order CAIKAF01; family CAIKAF01; genus CAIKAF01. The sequence continues at coordinate 7,087 of JAQCBQ010000088.1, forward strand.
CCTAAAATGGCGTTTCGCTGTTCCTCGCCCATTTTATCCCAAGTAGGGTACATCATGCCAATCCTTGGATTGCTCTTAAGTTTCTCGCGGTGTCGGTGATAAAAATGCCAATACAATCCATTAAAAGGACAAGCGTTGTCGCCCACTTTTTCTTTCCGTTGATATGCACATGAGCCACAATAATCACTCATTTTATGGATGTAGGCGGCAGAACCTAAGTAGGGTTTGCTGCCTACAATTCCTCCGTCTGCAAACTGACTCATTCCTCTGGTATTGGTGATTTCTACCCATTCAAAGGCATCGATATAAATGCCCAAATACCATCTGTCCAATTCATCTGGATGCACTCCTGCCATTAAAGCAAAAGCACCAGTGACCATAAGCCGCTGTATGTGGTGAGCATAGCCTGTGTTTAGGGATTGATGTATCGCCTCACTCAAACACCGCATTTTTGTTTTTCCTGTCCAAAACCAACTTGGCAATGGACGCGTATGCTCAAAGTAATTTAATGTTGCAAATTCAGGCATCTCTGCCCAATAAATGCCCCGCATGTATTCCCTCCATCCTAAAATTTGCCGAATAAACCCTTCAACACAATGCATCGGATATGCGGTGGGATGGTCCAAATGTGCCTGCTCTGCTGCTCGAATGACCTCCAACGGACTCAATAGTTTTATGTTTAAGGCAAAACTCAATCTACTATGCCACAGGTAAGGCTCGCTTCGAACCATGGCATCCTGATAATCTCCAAACCATGGCAATCGATGAACAATAAAATGAGAAAGTACCTCCAGCGCTTCTGCCCGGCTTATGGGCCAAGGAAAGGATTCGGCGCTGGCTTCTCCAAGGGTTTTAACGCCCGTTTGCTGGATTTCAGCCCACAGCGGACTTAAATAGTGCTTCGAGCTGTATGTGGGGGGCAATGGCGGCTGACCTTTATATGCTTTCCTGTTTTGAGCATCATAGTTCCATTGTCCGCCCAACGGTTTACCATCCTGCATCAGTACAGCATGCTTTTGCCGCATGTACCTGTAAAACCGTTCCATCAAATAGGTTTTTTTACCGGCAAATAAGGCTTTTAATTCTCCTCTTTCCGTTAAAAAATGCTCGGCACGTTGCATGTTCCAGCCTCGGATTTGCCCTTCTTCCTTCATTTGTTGCTCCAACCGGTGTTCATCGGGTTCTAAATATTCAACCTGACTGGCTCCCGTTTTATCCTGCCAATAGGCTAGGTTTGAGGCCGGATTGTGTTGGTTCTCAGCATCGCCCAACCGAAGATAATGCACCCGGTGCCCCAATTCACGTAGCTGCTCGGCAAAGAGCCGCATGGCAGCAAACATGCCCAATACTTTTTGAGCGTGGTGCTGAACATAATCGGTTTCTTGCCTCATCTCAGCCATTAAATAGAGGGTCTGTGAACAGGGTTCTCGAAACCAGGAATGCCCTACATTCAGCTGGTCGCCAAGAATAAAACGCAACCGGTGCAGGGGCTTGAATTCGGAATTCATATCCATAATTTACCTTCTTCTTGGTTTCCAATTCCTCGGGCCTTGCCCTCCACATATTTGCACGCAATCCACCACGCCAGTATGGCGTCCACTTCGTGCCAGCTTTCAACATTAGGTAAATCCTGTTTAATCTCTTGGCTTATGTGCTGCATAAATGGAACAAGACCTGATTTGTCTTTTTTGTATTCTATGCCGGGTTTCATATCCTGTACAAGGCCCCCCGGATATCCTTCAATTACGGTCCACTTCTGTTGCCTCCAACGGTGCGCAAGTTTGCACGCCCGAGCAGTTAGCCCCCCTAAAAACAGAGGACTCATGGCTTTGGCTTCCCGGTCGGCTTGTCGATAAAAAAAATCAGGCGATTCCATGGGTTTTACATAGGCCATCGGCAACGACAAGGGAGCATCAATGCAAATCAACACAGGCCCATTCAATCTAAGTGTTTGTTCCAATAACCGATCTGCATCTTGGCCTTTTTTGGTAGCAATAAGCTCAAGTTGCCCTCCGGCATGACCCATACACACCGCCGTTGTTCCAGCCAGTTTGGCACCAAAATCAATGCCTACGCAGAGCGGTTTTTCCATGTGTTTTGATATTTTTTATCCGCATCGTACATGTCAGCCTGCCGTACAGGATCAAAAACCCGATTGGGTCTGGGGTCGTTCCCCACACCCGCCAAGTAGGCCCAATTTCCATAGTTTGAACAGGGGTCATAATCAACCAAGGCATGCTCAAACCAAGCTGCCCCCCAACGCCAATCGACGTTAAGATGATGAACCAGATAACTGCCGGCATTTTGCCGACCTCGATTGCTCAAAAACCCGGTCTCCCTCAATTCGTTCATGCATGCATCAATAAAGGGCTGCCCGGTTCGCCCGTTTATCCAAGCCTGGAATTCGGGCCTGCCCGCCTGTACGGTTGGAGTTTGGCCGCGAATGCCTCCGGCCTGAAAAAACCGGACTCCGTACTTTTGCAATGCGAAATAAAAATAATCCCTCCACAGCAATTCAAATCCTATCCAATAGGTGCTTTCATTCGCTCCACACTTCAACTCATACGCCTTTAAGGCCTTCCAAATGGTGCGCGGTGACACATTTCCCAACGCCAACCAAGGACTAAATCGAGAGGAGTATAGGTCTCCAAGCAAGCCATTTCGGGTTTCTTTGTAGGTGGAAGCCCTGCCTGAGGCAAAATACCTGTGTAAGTGCTCCAGCGCGGCCTTTTCTCCTCCCTTAAACAGCGCTGGTTTTGCATCCGAATCCAGCCATTGTGCGGGAAGAGTAGCGGTTTCAATATTTTCAACTCCAGCTGGCATTTCTGGCAGACGTTTTGGCCTTGAAATGCACTCAATGTCCGGAAACCTTGCTTCTACTTTATGCCGAAATGCAGTAAACACATTGGGCAGGTCGCTTAGGTCAAATGGCAATTCCTCGGGTTTCAATAGGCTATGGCTATGGTAGGTATGGCATTCCATTCCCATAGAGTTCAGTTTTTCCCTTAAGGCCTGTTCTTCAACCTGCTCGTATGGGGCCTTGCTGACCTCCATGCGGCAGGTTTTAAGGTTAAACCGGCGCATAATTTCCGGAATTTTTTCTTCCGGCCTACCGCCAACAATCCAAAGGCCTTGCCCCAATTCCTGAAGATTGTGGTTTAAATCATCCAGAGATTGGGCAATAAATCGCCCCCGAAAACGTCCGATTCGTTCAAAGCCCAATGGCCCTATCTGGCCTACATCTTCAGGAAGGACATACACGCAGACCAATGGCCCCTCTGAATTTTCCAACGCCCCTAGCCCTTCGTGATCTTCCAACCGAAGGTCAGTTCGGAACCATATTACGTTGCCCTCAAGTTGAT
>JAQCBQ010000089.1 GCA_027621385.1 Bacteroidota bacterium
GGTATTTAGCCAGGCCGACGAACTAAAACGGAAAGATGAGGACTTAAGCAACAATGGTCAGCGTGGCTTTATTCGCAAAGGACGAGAAACCGCAAAAGGATTTACTGTTCCAGATTTAAAAGAATTTTATCATGTGGGGCAAGAAGTTACGGATGGAGACCCCATAAAAAAAGAGTATCCAGACAACATTTGGCCCGAGCAATTTCCAGAGTTTGAGTCGATCAGCATGAAGGTGTTTCGGACCTTTGAAAAAACGGGGCGCGACTTGCTTTCCGCCATCGCTTTATATTTAAATTTAGAGGAGACCTATTTTGACGATAAAATCCATAATGGGAATAGCATTCTACGGCTGCTGCATTACTATGCCATTGACCATGCCGATGAAATTCCAGTGGGAGCAGTGCGGGCTGGGGCGCACGAGGACATCAACCTAATCACCTTGTTGATGGGAGGTAGTGCAGCCGGGCTTCAAGCTCAAAAAACCGACGGCACCTGGCTCGATGTGGCTCCTGAGCCCAACCAAATTGTCATTAATATTGGAGACATGTTGCAGCGGTTGACCAACGGAAGATTAAAATCTACTCCACACCGGGTAATCAATTTGGACAGCGAAGGACTGAAGAAGCCCAGGTATTCGACCCCCTTCTTTTTGCATCCCCGTTCCGATATGGATTTAACCTGTTTGCCCTCTTGCATCAATGATGCAAATCCAAAGAAATATTCCGACCTAACGGCAGGGCAATATTTGGATGAACGGATTACTGAATTGGGCTTAAAGGCCGTTATGTAAATCACGCAACGATGGCGTGTTTGTTTGCGATGGCCGTTCCTGATTGGGGACGGCCTTTTTATTGGGTAGCAGCCCCTAAAAAGGCCGGAACTTTCGAATACACTTCCATTTGCATGCGTTTCGAAACTTCGGCGGATTGAGAATTATACCTTAGAACAAGCAACGGAGCGGAGGGCTTTGCATAGCGGGCAGAATACAAGACTTCAATTTTATGATCAGGATTTTGCTTGTCAACCATGGTTTGCCAGGCATAGGTTTTTTCTGGCAGTCCATAATTTATATTTTCCTTCAATGCTTCAAACTGGTCTAAGCCTGAAGTGCTGGCACCTGCAGTTGAACCAAGGTTAAATACATACCGTTGACCCGATTCAAAACGACTTAGAGGGGCCACAGCGTCAATAAAAACAACCGTTGCTGAAGCTCCTCCAAATTTAAGATTTTGAAAAATCTCCAATACGCGCTGAGAAGGGTAAGATTCAAACTCTGCTCCATGTTTTGCACAAAACTCATTGTGTTTTTGGAGCAGTTCCTTGGTTTTTTGGATGTAGCCCTTCCTCAAATTCACCAGCGCCTCATAGGGGGCTTTGCTTAATTCGGGTATGGGTTTGCCCAGGCGTTTTGCCCATTGATATCGGCCAGAAACGGCCACCCATTTTCGAAGGGTTGACTTCGAATTCATACAAAAGCGGGCAAAGTCCATGTAGGTATCAAGCAAGGCCTCATTGTCGGCTTTTCGAGGCAAATTTCCAACGGTAGAGAACAATTTGGGCGCTTCCGTGTTTAGGACAGCAAGAACGTCGGCCAATTTTGAAGAATCAGCGCTCCCAAATGCCGTGAAAAAAAAATCCATTTCCCCCTTAACGGGACTGACTTCGTTGTCAAGAAAACGGGCAAAATCAAACACATGCGTTTGGGCGTTTGGAACAGGCAAAGTTTTTTGGCCCTCAAGATGAAAACTGACATTGAGCGACAACAGCACAACAAAGACCATTCTACTATGAATCCATTTCATGCATTAAAAGTACATTTTATCTTTTTAACGATTGCAGTAGGGAGTAGTTTAACTCTTTCTCTTTCTACCCTACATGCCCAAAGTCAAGGGGGCATTAAAGGAAAAGTGGTAGATGCCGTCACCAACGAATCCATTCCCTTGGCCAATATAGTGCTAGCAGGTACCGAGAAAGGGGTGACTTCGAATTTGGAGGGGGAGTTTGAGATTTTGGAGGTGCCGCCCGGATTTCAAAACCTGAAAATTTCATATGTGGGATACAAAACATTAATCTACAGAGATGTTTTAGTGACCCGGAGCCAAATGGCCACCGTAACCATTGCCCTTGAGCCGGATGCACGGCAGTTGGAGGAATTTAATTTACGGCCTTCCCCATTTAACAAAACGCAGGAAAGTCCTGTCAGCTTAAGGACAATTGGTTTGGCGGAAATTGAGCGAAATCCAGGCGGAAACCGCGACATCAGCAATGTTTTGCGTTCGTTTCCGGGTGTTGGTAGCACTCCCGCATTTCGAAACGACATCATTATTCGGGGTGGAGCTCCCAGTGAAAACAGGTTCTTTTTAGACGGCGTTGAGGTTCCATTGATCAACCACTTTCAAACTCAGGGGGCCAGTGGAGGGCCGGTTGGAATAATCAATGTCAATTTGATTCGTGAAGTGGATTTCTTGAGCAGTGCCTTTCCGGCAAATCGGGGTAATGCATTATCGAGTGTATTGGAATTCAAGCAAATTGATGGAAACCGCGAGAAATGGAAATTCAGGGGAACCATTGGTAGCTCGGATGCGGCCTTGGCAGCCGACGGGCCCATTGGGAAAAAAGCATCGCTCATCGTTTCGGCTCGAACCTCCTACCTTCAATTTCTGTTTTCGGCGCTTAAATTGCCTTTTTTACCGACCTATTATGACATGCAATTTAAATTTAAATACGCCATTGATGCCCGCCGGGAGGTCACCGTTCTGGGCTTGGGTGCCATTGATTTATTTCGATTGAATCTACAGGCCAACGAAACGGTAGAACAAAGATATCAGTTGCGGGTACTTCCTAAAAACCAACAATGGAATTACACCTTGGGGGGAGTTTACCGCGAGATTACCAAAAAAGGAGGTCGGCATACCCTGGTATTGAGTCGCAGTATGTTGAACAACACCGCCACAAAATACCAAGACAACCAAGAAGACCAACCCGACAAACTGGTATTGGAGTATGCATCTCAAGAGGCAGAGAACAATCTAAGGTATGAATTTGATTTTCGAATTAAATCATGGAAATTTAATGTCGGTGCAGGACTTTTGTATGCCCGATTTACCAACAGCACGTACAACCGGGTTAATACCCTTGCCGGAATTGACACCATTGATTTCTCGTCCAGATTAAATCTATTTTCCGGTCGATTGTTCGGCCAAGTTAGCCGTTCCTTAGCCAATGACAAACTGAATCTTTCTTTTGGTTTAAGCATTGAGAACAATGATTTCAACGAGCGAATGGCAAACCCCTTGAATCAAATCAGTCCAAGAGCGAGTATTTCCTATGCCTTCATAGAGAACTGGGCCATTAATGCCAGCGTAGGCAGATTTGTACAGCGGCCTCAGTACACCGTTTTAGGCTATGGCCTACCCGATGGAACCTTAGGAAATCTGAACAATGGTTTGGAGTACATTCAGGCAGACCATTTTGTAGGTGGCTTGGAATACGCTCCAACTGAAAACACGCGAATTACCCTGGAAGGGTTTTATAAAATTTACAATCGGTATCCATTCTCCCTTCGTGATTCAGTGGCTTTGGCCAATTTGGGAGCTGATTTTGGCGTAGTGGGCAATGTTCCAGCCAACAGCAGCGCTCAAGGCAGAGCCTATGGGTTGGAGTTTTTGGCACAGCAAAAACTCTTTAAAGGCTTGTATGGAATATTAGCCTATACCTTAGTTCGAAGTGAGTTCAGCGATAAAAACGGCAATTACATTCCCTCTTCTTGGGATGCACGCCACATTCTTAGTTTAACGGCAGGTTATAAATTCAAACGAAATTGGGAATTGGGCATGCGCTTCCGATTTGTTGATGGGCAACCGTTTACCCCATACGATACAGTCACATCATCGATTAAAGCTGTTTGGGACATTACCCAAATGGGTATTTCAGATGTAAACAGACTCAACAGTGAGCGAATTCCGGCCTACCATCAATTGGATCTTCGGGTTGATAAAGTATGGTATTTTAGAAAATGGTCATTGAACATGTATTTGGACATTCAAAACATCTATAATTTCAAATCTACCACCCGAGACTTTCTTACGGTTAAAGAAGACTCCAATGGCAATCCGCTTACCGACCCCAACAATCCAGATAAGTACCAGTTGCAAACCTTACCCAATACCGCAGGCACCGTACTGCCCACCATTGGACTTATAGTTGATTTCTAGGCTGGGATGCAGAGCCAGCATACCTTGTGATTTGCCCAGCATTTCAGGGTAAATTTTGTAGAAGCACCCCACAAAAACCCTCTAAAATAATTTTTTGTTTACGTTAAGTTTAATTTGTATTATTGCACATTAACCTTCCAAAACCCTGTTTTCATGAAGCAATGGAGACAAGATGAATTAGATTTCTTTCCCTTCGAAAACGATCGAGACCGATTAAACTCGAACTTATTGTTAACCTCTGGTGGAATTAAAAACCAGCTGATGTTGATGTTGGCACCTTTTGATTTAACCTTAACGCAATATCAAGCGTTGCAGGTATTAAACCTTCAACAAGGAAAGGCCATCAGCACCCTTCACTTGCGGGAGCGGATGTTGGATAAAATGAGCGATACTCCAAAAATTGTAGAACGCTTGATAAAAAAAGGCTTGGTTGTGAAGGAAATTTCGTTGAAAGACCGACGTTTGGTTGATATTTACATTACAGAAGCAGGGCAAAGGGTGTTAGCTGAGATTCAATCTTCACTTCAAACAGCCCGGCAGACCTCGTCTTCACTAACAGGGAAAGAAGTAACCACATTAAATTATCTTCTGAGTAAATTGCGTTTAGGCCCAGTTAAGAAGCGAAACATATAGCCCCAAAAAGCAATTTTCAAAAGATTAGTTTCTGAGAAAGCTAAGGGTAGAATTGGCTAAAAAGTGGAATTTCAAAAAGATGAATGTCAGGCCCAATTCATATTGGGTGCGGTTAGGAGGAGAAAGAGCAAATGGCCTTTTCAATGGAGGGAAAGGCATAGGAAAATCCGGAATCCAGTAGTGCTTTTGGTTCGGCAAACACTCCCTTGCAAGCAAGCACAGACTTTTCGCCAAGGGCCAATGAAATCAAAGTTTCTGGAATATGAATTGGCCAAATGGGTCTATGGTATTGCCTTGCCACTTCACGCATAAAATGGTTCATAGAAACTGGGGCTGGAGCAGTAAAATTGAAAGTGCCTGTCAATTTGTTTTCCAACAGCCAAAAAAATCCGCGAACCAGATCATCGATATGAATCCAAGACAGGCCTTGATTGCCGCTGCCGGGTATGGCTCCTGCTCCCCAGCGTACAGGTTTAATCATGAGGGGATAGGCACCTTCATTTTTGCCGAGCACAACTCCAATTCGGGCAATGCTGATTTGAGAGTAGTCTGAGGAAAGAGCGGCCGCCTCCCATTTTTCACACAACTGGGCCAAAAAATCAGTTCCGGGCATATCCAATTCCGTCGTATGGACCTGGTGCGCATAACTTCCATAATAGCCCGTGGCAGAAGCTGAAATAAAGTGAATATCAGATCGATCTGGGCGAAATTTAGATAGAGTAAATACTGCCTGCAAGCGGCTTTTTTCAAACTCCAATTTTCGTGCTTGGTTCCAAGGCCCGTCGGCCAGCGACAATCCGGCCAGGTTTAACACGGCATCTGCAGAAGCGAGAGCTGCCGAATCCATTTGTAGTTCTGAGGGGTTCCAAAACCAGATTTTAGTTGCCAATTCTGTCTGCCGGGAAGCACGACGACTTAACCATTCTACGTTCCAATTTTGCTGTTGGAAAAAAGATGTAATTGCTCTGCCCAGAAAACCTGAGCCACCGGCAATGAGCAATGTTTTTTTCTTCATGGATTACCAGCTGCGTTTTACTGAAGTGGCACTGAGCAGTCCCACATCAACTTAACGCACTTTCAACCAATTTTGTTCCAATTGATCGACGGTTTGAAAGCCCATGCTGGCATCTTTCAACTCTCCGTTTTTGTAAAAATGCAATTTGGGGATTGCCTGAATTCCAAGGGCATTGGCTATTTCGGGATTTTGATCTACGTCCAGGTCCATCAACTCCAATTCGGGGTATTTACTCAACAACTTTTGAATTTCGGGTTTCATCATTTGGCAAGGTTTACACCATACTGCTTGAAAATCAACCAAGACAAACTTTTTCTTTTGAATCTGAGCGTTAAATTCATCCATGCCCATGCCCTTCACCTCAGGCTCATTGGACTGGGGGGCGTTGGGTTGAACCAAAGCAAATCCCTTATTTTTCCATTGCAGGGTACCTCCACCCAGTTCTACAACATTGGCATAGCCGTTGTTGCGCAGGTATGCTGCTGCCGATGAGGATCTTCCACCAGAAAGGCAATATACCAGAATGGTTTTTTGTTTATCGAGGGTTAACGCTCGTTGTTTAAAGTCGGATGTATTGAAATCAATGTGTATTGCACCTTCAATCATACCGCCTTGAACTTCGCCTAAGGTTCGCACATCCAAAACAATTTCATCGGACAACGAATCCATAATAGCCTTAAACTGTTCTGCACTTGCCTTTTCAGGAAGTCCTTTTGCGTTGGAGGGTTGACCTGAGCATGAAATTCCAAAAATAGAAACAGATAGAGCAATCAGCAAAAGGGTGCGCATATGGATTTTTGTTTAAAGGTATAAAAAGCCACGCAAAGGTTTGCGTGGCTTTGAATTTAAAGTAAAATGAATCGGGTGTAGCGAGGGCGTATTATACCAAGCGGTTTAACGATGACCATCCTCCGCCATTGGTGCAATCTAAATTGCGTCCTTGGGCATAGTGGGTTGCCTGTCCGCTGCGGTTGCCTGAAGCACAGCAGAAAACGATGGGTGCCTTCATGTTTTCGATTTCAGAGAATCTTGCCACCAGCTCTTGCAGGGGGATGTTCACCGATCCAGCAATGTGACCCATGGAAAACTCTTCGGGGGTTCGAACATCGACAATTTTAGCCCCTTTTTGTAAAAATTCTTGAATGTCCATTTTTTTGTTTTTAGATGATTTGTTAAAAAAAGATTGAAAGGAAAAAAAGCCCATGGCAGCGCCCCAGACCGAACTTAGCACGGGATTGCTGGTGATGGCGCAGGTTCCAGAGGTACAACCTACAAAATGATAGTAGGCATATCCTGCTGCTCCACCAATGAACATCCACAGAACTGATTTTTTTTGTGTTGGAGTAATTTGCATGGTTATTTTTGACAAAGGTCGTTTGATTTTACCATTCCTATGGTGACTTCAATTACAAACCCAACCCTAGTTTAAATGGTATGGCCTTGAAGGGAATTCTTTTGGGCCATTTGTTGGCACAATAGACCGAGAAATTGACCTCCTTTGGACTGCAAACAATAAAGCAAGGTCATAAAGGAATGCAGGTTGGACGAAATTTCTTCGTAGATTGCCTTGTTATGATTGCTTCCGGTATCAATGCCATTTCATTATTTCCTGGCAAAACCTGCTCATATCTAGATGAGTTAGAGGCCTTAGCGTTGGGTCAACAGATTTCCTTTCATCGTTTTCAACATCCAACCCAAATATTGCCATTCAAGTATTTGATTTGGATTGTTCCAAAGGAGGTGAGCCAGCTGCAAATTTGGTTAAATCGAATCCACTATTCTCATAGGGAATATATTCGGCTGGCTTGGTTTCCGGAGGCGGATGTTTCATTTTCGCCGCCTTCGGCCTTGGATTTTGCCGTATATGGTTCAGAAATTCGCTCGATATCGGTATTGATTGCTTCGCAGCAACAGGCCTACAATCCATTTTTAGATCATATTGAGGGCTTAGCATTTAAAAATGCCCTTGGGGGGTGGACTATAAACCAATTTTAAAAAACAGGCCGATTTGGGGTTAGCGGCAGGGATTGAACGCGGTTGCCCGCAAGCGGCATGGCTTATGGCCCGCCAGCTGCGCAGGCGACCTTGGGAGCCCGCGTAAAGCGGCTGGGCCATTGGCCATGCGGCGCGGACAACCGGTGAAAGCCCGTAAGCCGCCCCACCCTAAGCCTTTAAACTTCTGGAAATTGCCAAGGTTGCGGTTGTGCCTTTGCCCCCTTCAGAGCGCAAATTGAATGAGCCTTGGTGCAATTCGGCGATTTTTCTAACGATGAACAGGCCTAGACCGGTGCTAGGTTCGCCGAGCGTTCCCGCTTCACCAATGTCGGTAAACGGATGTTCGCCTTGCGTGAATTGACCGCGGTGCAGCCCCTTGCCCATGTCTGTAATTTCAAAAATCAAAAAATCATCAGAAGAATGAAAACCGACTCGGACGCCTTCATCTATAGGGCTGAATTTAATGGCGTTATCGAGCAAATTAATCAATGCCCTGTTCAGTTTATCGCGATCGGCATACATGTACACTGTGCTAGGCTCTTTTTCAATATGCAAGGTAATTCCCTTTTTTTCGGCTTTAAAGGAGAGCAAATCTGTGATAAAATCGATTAAATCGGCTGGATTAATGGCTTCAAGCCTAAGCTTTTGCCGTCCTTCGGGCTGAACGCCATCGATTAAATCTTCGATGGTATGCATTCCAAGTCGAGAGGAACGTTCCATTAATTTAATCATTCTGTCTTTAAACGCAGGATTGTTTTCCAGCTCTCGTTTAATCATCATTTCAGAAACTTGATTGACATTCACCAATAAATTTCGTAGGTCGTGAGCAACGGCTCCCAACAGCAGATTTTTTTGTTGCATAGACAGCTGCAGCTGTTGGTTGAGCGTATCGGAATTGGAATTTTGCCAACGGAGCGTTTTTAAGGTCTTTCGTAACCTTCGATCTTTTTGGAATAGCGCGATTAATACCCCCAAAAGAAGGATTAGGAAACCAACAGCTGCCATTAGAAAAAACGAAGTGAGTCGGACGTTTTTCCGAAGTTGTTCTGCCTTGAGCTCGGCCAAATTCTTTGCATCTTGCTCTTGAAGATTTAGATTGCGTTGACGTTCCAGCTGAAGCAAATTTTGGCCTTGAGGATTCAGAGCGAGACTATCGTTTAGGGCCATAGCCCGATCGAAATAATCTAGAGCTTTTGATTCGCCAAGGAAACGATTGAATTTAGCTAGATAAAATAAAAACCGCACTTTAGATTTGCCGGAGGGAATAAATTCGACACTGGTTTCCAATCTGGGCAAAATTGCTCGGAGGCTATCGGCTTGATTGTACTTTACATATTCCTTAGCCAATTCCCTTAAAACCGTTATTTTCAGATTCTTGTCCGCATCTCCCTCAACCAAGATCAAGGCACGTCGCAAAATGGGAGCAAAGGCGCTGTCGGGATAGGAATGCCTTGCGGCGATTACTGTATTGACCAAGGCAAAGCCCATGGCGGCTTTATTGTTGATGGAATTGGATATGGAATACGCCAGATTGAAATTCGCTTCTGCTTCTGAAAACCGCTTTAAATCCATTAAACATAGGCCTATATTGGATTTAAAGTTTTGTTGCCAAATAAAATGAAGCTCAACAAAATTAGGGTTCTGGGCGAGGAGGCTATCGCCCCTTTTGAAAAACATTAAGGCCGTTTCACTGGCATATTCATTGTAATGATATTGCCCCATAAAATTGTAAAAAATCGCTTTGGAAAATTCATTTATGTCAGGGTTTGAAATTGTATTTTCTCCTTGAATAAGGTATGGAATAGCCTCGGCGTGTTCTCCTAAATTCCAACAATTAGAAATCACATCCAACAGCAGTTGGAAATGAAGTTGGCTATTTGAGTCGTGGTTCAACTTGGCGCCCATTCGTGCATACTTCAATGCCTCTTGGTAGCGCTGATTGGAGTGGAAATAATGACTTTTAAGGCGGTAAAAGTGCATCATTGAAAGGGTGTCGTTCCTACGCAAAGCCTTCTGTCCAAATTCATCCAAATCAATCAGGATAGATTTATCGTTGGGATGTTCGACCATCCTATTTTGCATTTCGGTTGCCCAATCCTGCAAATTTGTGGAATTATCAACGGATTGTCCAAATCCGTTTAGGGAAACACCTATTATGGTAATAATTAGAAAAATGGAATTTTTCATGGGGTCGAGGGATTAAATGTAATAAAAAAATGTAGGGACGGAGAATTGTCCGTCCGTACGGGGGCACGGGGATTTAAAACGGGCCGTACGGGGGCACGGGGATTGTAGGGACGGACAATTGTCCGTCCTTACGGGGCACGGAGATTTAAAATGGGCCGTACGGGGGCACGGGGATTGTAGGGACGGACAATTGTCCGTCCTTAC
>JAQCBQ010000090.1 GCA_027621385.1 Bacteroidota bacterium
AGAGCCTCGGAGTATAAATCGAACCGTTGGTTCATGGGGTGTCCATGAACAATGGGTTTATTACAGCTTATACCTGTATTTCGAAGATGGTATTGTGACCAGTTATCAAAATTCAAAATAAAAAACGCAGTTAATAATATTCCAAAAACAAGGTACAGCGGAGGGCACCTTAAGCCACCTTAAATTATTGTCGTTTCCCAGACCAAAAAAGCAGTAAGCTGAACGCAATGGGTAAAAAACACGTCGGGTGTTGTACCTTTGCCCTAAATTTTTTGAATGAATACTCCTGTTTGCGTTCGTTTTGCGCCAAGTCCTACCGGTCCCCTGCACTTGGGAGGGGTTCGAACGGCCCTGTACAATTATTTGTTTGCCAAAAAACACGGAGGGCAGTTTATGCTGCGCATTGAAGATACCGACCAAACCCGATTTGTTCCGGGAGCGGAACAATACATTATGGAGTCGCTGCGCTGGTGTGGATTGCAGTGGGATGAAGGTCCGGAAGCCGAAGGACAAAAAGGCCCTTACCGGCAATCGGAGCGCAAGCCCATGTACCGGCAATATGCCGAACAACTGATTCAATCGGGGAAGGCCTATTACGCTTTTGATACCGCAGAAGAATTGGACGAAGTACGGGAACGCATGAAAGCCTCAGGGAACAATGCCTGGCAATACAATTCCATTACCCGGGTGAACATGAAAAACTCCCTGACCTTGCCTTCGGACGAGGTACAGCGCCGGTTGGATTCGGGTGAGCCCTATGTAATTCGCCTGTTGGTTCCGCGCAACACCGAAATAAAAGTCAATGATTTGATTCGCGGCGTGGTGGTGGTAAAATCCGAACACATCGACGATAAAGTGCTGTTTAAAAGCGACGGCATGCCGACCTACCACCTGGCCAATGTGGTGGACGATCATTTGATGGGTATAACCCACGTTATTCGGGGCGAAGAATGGTTGCCCTCGGCGCCCCTGCATGTGCTTTTATATGCCTCGTTCGGCTGGACCGATACCATGCCTAAATTTGCACACCTACCCCTGATTTTAAAGCCGGACGGCAACGGGAAACTTAGCAAGCGCGATGGAGACCGCCTGGGCTTTCCGGTGTTTCCATTGGAGTGGAAAGATCCTGTCAGCGGAGAAATTTCGTCGGGCTACCGCGAGGGCGGCTGGTACAAAGAAGCCGTGGTTAATCTGGTGGCTTTGTTGGGCTGGCACCCCTCTGACAACCAAGAAGTATTCAGTTTAGAAGAATTGATCGAAGCCTTCAGTTTGGAAAAAGTGGCCAAAGCCGGAGCTAAATTTGACGTAGAAAAGGCCCGCTGGTTCAATCAACATTATTTACGGCAGCAAACGGATGCCGACCTGTTGCGGGACTTAAAACCTCATTTTCAATCGTTAAACGCTTCCGAAGAAGGCCTGTTAAAAACCATTGCTCTGGTTCGAGACCGTGCTGTATTTCCTGCCGATGTAGTTCAGGATGTTATGGGTTTATTGCAGGCTCCCAACGCCTATCAAAAAGAAGCTGTCGAGTCAAAATGGAAAGTTGATTCTGGTGAAAAAATTGAGGCGCTAGGGGCTTGGTTAAGTGGTCAAACCGACAGCAGAGCTGAATTCATTGGAACGGCAATAAAAAGCTGGCTGGCAGAAAAAAACTGGGGCATTGGCAGCGTCATGCCCTTGGTTCGGATTGCCTTAACGGGCGGTTTAACGGGTCCCGACATCTTTGAAACCATTGCCTTGTTGGGATTGGAAGAAAGCCGTAAGCGGATTGAAGCCTTTCATCGGCAGATGCAGAAATGAAACAAGGCATTGCCATAAAGGGGCTTCGTTTTTTTGCTCACCACGGTCTGTATGAGCATGAGAAAAAAAATGGGCAGTGGTTTACTTTGAACCTATCGGCCGAGTTGGATGTGGCTGAAGCCGCCTATTTGGAAGATCGGGTAGAAGGCACCACCGATTATGGCCGAATTGTTCACAGCATATTGGATGAAATGAAAACTCCATCGCAGTTGTTGGAGCATGCCGTAGCCCGATTGCAAGGTCGATTGAAGTCGGAATATCCGGAATTGAAAAACGTTTCTTTAACCTTGGCTAAACAAAACCCCTCAATTGGAGGTTATGTAGCTGAGTTTGAAGTATCTGTTTTTTGGTAACCATGCAAAGTAAAGTTCCCTCAAAGGTGTGTCCGGGCTGTTTCAAGAAATTTCATTGCCATGAAAAGCCGGGATGTTGGTGCGAGAATCTGTGTTTATCAAAAGAAACCTTGTCGAAGTTGCGTAAGCGGTATGTGGATTGTCTTTGCGATTCATGTTTGGCTTTGTACAATGCCAGCAGAAATTGAATTGGCTGGAGTATGAGGCGGCTTTGCGGTAGGGATTGAACCGGGTAGCCCGCAAAATTACCGAAGCCTGGCCCGCGCGGCGCGGAGGCGACCTTGGGAGCCACCGCAAGCCCGCTGGGCCAGCCTTTCGGTAATTGCGGACTACCGGTGAAAGCCCGGCCACCGCCCAAAATACCTCTCTTTTAATCTTGAAAAATAGCTTCGGAAGCTTGCCAGCAGGGCTGCAATTGATGTTGTGCGGCGAAGTGTTGCCATTCCTGCCGGTCGCCGATGCCCAGCATGAAATCTACCCCCCAGGCCCCCATTGGCTTGAGCGGACCGGGCGCATCGGGAAAGAGGTTGGCCGGATTGGGCTGCTGCAACAGCGCGCTCAAAATGCTGTTGTGCTTTGAAATGCAGCGGCTCCACTCCTCTACGGTTTGTTGGGCATGCATGCGCAGGGTCAGCTCTGAAATTTCAGCTGCGGCTTGCTGCCGTTGGAGCAGAGGCAATTGGGAGTACTGCAGAACGGCGCCTGAAGACAAGGCTTTTTTTCCCAAATAGAAAAAATGAAGATGCTGTAGAAGTTCAGCCTTAAGTTCAACAGGCTGTACAGAAGGGGCCTCTGGCGGATTTAGCCGATACAGGATGGGTTGCCGAGCGGTAGCACAAGCGATGTCATAGCCCGAGCCTTTAAAACTGGCCTGCAGCAGCGTGTAGGGATTTTGGTGTAGATACTGGCTCAACAAAGAAACCAAGGTTGAGCTGCTGCCCAGCCCCCAATTTCGCTGAAAATCAACAGTAAAAATCAACTTTTTGGCCTTTAAAAATTCGCGTTTTACCGGAGCTGGAATGGCCTGTAGGAGTCGTTCCAGCTGCAGTGCGACATCCTCATTGGTACTTTCCATAACCAAACCGGTACCGGGATGAAAGGTAGCTTGAAACCAAGGCTGCAGATTGGCTTCTCGACTTTCAATCAAGCAGAAATCGCCCGGATAGGAATCGATGTGCAGGGTTTGACCAAATTTAAGAGGAATGGCCAGAGCCCAGGCTCCGTCAAGGACGAGGTATTCTCCGCTGAGCAAAAACTTAGCGTTTGCTCGGAACGGCGAGGCCATGCTGTGCGGCTGGATTCCGGAGTTCAACGGGTTTAGGGTGTAGGAGCCTGTCGCCATGATTCGAGCAATTCACGCACCGAATTGAAGGACACCTTATGCTGTTTAAAGTGTTCAACGGCTGCCGCTTTTTCGGCATCGGTAGCATGGAAGTGATTGAGAATATTCAGCAGGTGCATTTTCATGTGTCCCTTTTGAATTCCGGTGGTAGTGAGTGAGCGCAAGGCCCCAAAATTATTGGCCAGTCCGGTGCAAGCGGCGATGCACATCAGTTCTTCGGCCGAGGGTTTTCCGAGCAATTCAAGGGCATACACCACCATGGGGTGCAGGGTGGTGAGTCCACCAACCACACCGAGCGCCATGGGGACTTCGAGGGTGTAGGTGAACATGCCATTGCTAAGGTCGAGCTTGGTTAGGCTTTGGTACCGGCCGTTTCGGGCCGCATAGGTGTGTCCGCAGGCTTCTACGGCGCGGAAATCATTTCCGGTGGCCAGTACCACGGCATCAATGCCATTGAAAATACCTTTATTGTGTGTAGTTGCTCTGTGCACATCGATTTCGGCTACCCGAACGGCTTTTTGAAATTTCCAGGCAAAGGTTTCGGCATCCATGCCTTCGTGCACACCCAAATCGGAGATGGGGCATTGCACCCAAGTACGCACCAGGCATTCGGGTGTGTAATTGGAAAGAATGCTCATAATCACATGTGCCTCGCGTTCGTTGGGTTCAAAATGTGGGGCATCTTGCAACCAATCTTTCAGGATTTGTGCAAACTCTTCAAGGCAGGAATTAATAAAATTCGCCCCCATCGAATCGCAGGTATTAAATCGGGCTTTTAGTTGAAAATAGCCCGGTTCTTCCGTGCGCATATCCACCAATTCCACATCGAGAATGCCGCCTCCGCGTTGCTGCATATTGGAGGTAATGTGCGTTGTATTTTCGAATAAAAGGCGTTTAAGTTCGGGGAAATGGAGTTTGAGGATATCGGCCCGGCCATTCCAGATAAAATGCACCTGACCTATTTTAACCGCATCGACAATTTCAGCATGAAAGCCGCCCTTATCCGACCAAAACTTTGCGCTTTTACTGGCGGCAGCCACCACTGAACTTTCCTCAATCACCATGGGAACCATGTACAAGTGATTGTTCAGCAGCAGATTGGGTACCACGCCAAAAGGAAAGGCGAAATTGGTCAGGGTATTTTCGCTGAATTCGTCGAGCCGTTGCTGTGTAGAAGAATCGGAATGCCAGAAGCCCTTGAAGTCGGCTTTAGCCTGTGTTGGGTTGGACAGCAGTGAAGCCACATAATCCAACTTTTGTTCTTTTGAGGCTTTGGAAAAGCCTTCAATGGCCTTAATAAATCGTTCGTTCATCTCCGGTATTTCAGCAAGGTTAAAGCAAAGAAACACCGAAAAGGCTAGGATGTTTTATTGGATGCCCGGAATTTCCTCACATGGGCATGTTGACAATCAAGGCAGCTGGAGCATGGCCCTGGCCATAGAGAGTCCGTTCATTTCACTTTGAACGAAGGTGCGTAGAGCGGCATAATCGCCACGGGCATGAGCCAGGAAACCTGAAGCCATAGCATATACGGCAGGCAGTGGAGATGCTTGCACCAATTCATAGCCATGCAGGTAGGATTTAATGCCTCCGCTGATGATGAGGTGCTGCGTCTTTATGTTCACAGTAGCGTCTTGAACCCAATGTTGAACGAAAGAAAGCATCTGTTCGGCTGTATGACCTACCATGGCAAGTGGATCAATTTTGGATTGAGCTGGGGTATCGCTGCGCAGCAATTCCAGAAGAGCAAAATTGGTGCCGCCAAAGGCTCCGAATTCAATGGCCAGCAAAGGCAATTCCAGCAAGGCTTTAAGGCTGAGGGGCCCCATCCCCTGCCCTACTTCCTTTACAATAATGGGGCAATTGGCCAATTGAAGAACCTGCTGAATTGTTTCGAGGGGCGGTCGGCGAAACCGATCGCCGCCGGGTTGCATATATTCCTGCAGGGGATTCACATGAACAATAAGGCCATCGGCTTTTAGGCCGGCTACCATATCATTAACCTCTGCAAATCTGTTGGTATCTATGTAATCCTCAAGTTGAGCAATGCCTAAATTCGCAAAAAAAGGAAGACCATCACCGATGATGGGTCTTAAATCAAAATCAGTCCAGGCCTGTTTGGATTCGAGTAAAGGTCGGCAGCTGCCGAGTCCCATGCCCAATTTAAATTCAGCGGCAGCCTGAGCCAGATTGCGGTTGATGTTTGCGGCCTCTTTCGTACCTCCCGTCATGGACGAAATCCAAAGTGGAGCTCCAAGCCACTGACCATTAAAAAGAGTGGGTATGCCGTTGTTGGTAGGGTGGCCTGAGAACAGGGGCTCATAATTAAAGCCTGTCAGGGGCTGTTGAGTTTGGGCTTGAAAGGCCAAATCCAAGTGGTCTTTTTTTCGATCGGTCATGCGTTGAAGATAGAACAAAGGTAGCTGCTTGGCCGGAACATTGAAATGCCTGAGAAAAAAACAGGCAATCTGAGTCCTAAACAGCACAACTGAGGAATTGTTTTGGGGGCTGATGGGAGAAGGCCGCCTTGCATGGACAAAAAGTCAGGCGCTTCCTTATCTTTGAAGTATGGAAGTTCGAATGTACCGGACCAAACAGCGGTGGAAATGGTGGCTTGGCTTTTCGGCGGCATTCATTGTATTGTTGGTGTCGGCCTACACCGGTTATTTGGTAAAATTTGTTGCGAACGAAGAAAAACAGAAAGTTGAACTGTGGGGAAAGGCCATACAAAAGAGGGCCGAATTGATTCGTCAGACAAAAAAGATGTTCCGTAGGTTTGAAGAGGAAGACAAGCAGAACATTGATTTATGGGTAAAGGCATTGCAGTGCTTGGTGAGCGGTTGCAGCGATGAATTGGCGGCCACCATTGTGGGGAGCAACAACACCATCCCCGTTATTTTAGTGGATGAGGACGGCAACATCATAACCCATAACCACTTTCCGGAGGGAGCAGATTTAAAGGCTGAGGTGGAACGCTTAAAGCAGCGCAAACGGTTTGTAGATGCCTCGTACGAGGTGAACGGAGAATTGAAAAAACAAATAGCCTACTTTGATGATAGCATCATATTTTCTGACCTGAAAGGCACCATTGATGATTTGCTGTCGAATTTCATTTCAGAAACCGTAATCAATGCCGCATCGGTGCCGGTAATCATTACCAATGTAGCGGGCGATTCCTTGATTGCTCAGGGAAACCTACAGCCGGCAGGCATTGAAGAGCAGTGGAGCGCCCAGCAAATTATGGAACGCATGAAGGAGTTCAACCATATGCAGGTAGAGCTGGACGACGGAGATTCGTATCATATTTATTATCAAGATAGCCTAATCGTCTCGAGCTTGACGTATTTCCCCTTTGTGTTGTTTACAGTAATATTCTTATTTGTATTGGTGGCCTATTTGTTGTTCAGCACTGCCCGGCGGGTAGAGCAAAATCAAGTTTGGGTAGGAATGAGTAAGGAAACGGCCCATCAATTGGGTACCCCGTTGTCTTCCTTGATGGGATGGATTGAATTGTTCAAAGCACGAGGAGTAGAACCCGAAGGGGTTCGGGAAATGGAACGGGACGTAAATCGACTGGACACCGTGGCCCAGCGTTTTTCCAAGATTGGTAGTCAGCCGGATTTAAAACCGGTGGATTTGACGCCTTTGGTTCGGGACATGGTTTCCTACATGCAGGCACGCAGCCGTAAGAACATTCAAATTCGTGCAGAGATTCGATGCGATTTAGCGCGAATAGAGGGAAATTTACCTTTATTGGAATGGGTATTGGAGAACCTGATTCGAAACAGCTTGGATGCCATGCCTGAGGCCGGAGAAATACGGTTGGTGCTTGAAAAAATCGGAAATCAATTGCAATTGGATGTATGCGACAGCGGAAAGGGGATACCCCGTAAACTCTGGAAAACCATTTTTAAGCCCGGGTACACCACCAAGAAAAGGGGCTGGGGTTTGGGCTTATCTTTAACAAAACGCATCGTAGAAAATTACCACAACGGACGCATTGGAGTATTTTCTTCGGAAGCAGACAAAGGCACGTGCATACGGATTTCCTTCAAAAGCATTGATTAAAAGGGTATGGCGCGGTTACTTTCTATCCTCTTTTTTGTGGTTGCAGCTTCGGGTTTGCAGGGCCAAATTGCCGGATGCATAGATCCGGCTGCCCTTAATTACAATCCTGCCGCCACCTTCAACGATGGCAGCTGTATTTACGGACCCAGCAGCGCGAATCCAAATCTAATTGCAACGGTAAGCGACAGCCTTCAGGAATTATCGGGGTTGGTGAGCGCCTGCAATGCCCTGTTGGGCCATAACGATGGAGGAAACATAGATCGCCTATTCAGGCTGAATCAGGGCACGGGAGCCATTCTTCAAAGCACTGCCCTACCCTTGTCCTTGACCGACTGGGAAGATGTGGCGGTGAGTCAATCGCATATTTTTTTAGGAGATGTCGGGAACAACAGCGGTCAACGCGATACACTTTCCATTTATAGAATACCCTTAACTCAACTTTGTACCGGCAGCGTTCAAACCATCGATACAATTCAGTTTTGGTATGCGGATGCTCCCAGTGGGATCTTGCATCCCGATTCACACAATTTAGATTGTGAGGGCCTAGCGGTGTATCGGGATAGCCTGTGGTTGTTTTCAAAAAACAGAGTGGGCAATCGGGTTCGCATTTATGGGCTATCGACCACGCCCGGCAAATACGGCATTCAAGCCCTTGATTCCATCGTAGTAGATGGGCAAATTACCGGAGCAGACATCATTGGAGATAGCTGTATGGCCTTGGTGGGGTATGCTCCGCCCTTGTATACCCCATTTTTGATTTTGGGTTTTGCTTCTGACTTGGGAGCACCATGGAAGGGATGTGTGCGCAGAATTGACTTGGGTTCCGTGTTTCAAATGGGGCAATTGGAAGCCGTTTGCTTTTGGTCGGGGCACAGTTTACGTTTCGGAAGCGAAGCCGTATCGGCATTGGGTCTGGGACCACGCCTTTACAGTTTGGATGTAGGCAGCTACTTAAGCATACCGAATTTAGGAAGCGAAAACCTGCATACTGGCCAAGAACTATGGTGTAAAAAGAAAAGCGAGGAATTGCAAATCAAAGGCTTAATTCCGGGAAAACCCCTAGAGGTGTTCAATGCACAAGGTCAACGCTTGATTCTGAAGCAGGAGGTAGAGTTCGAGGAAACCATTCGGATTCCCACGGGCTCGGACAGTATTGTGTGTCGTCAAGCCGACAGAAGAACACGTTGCCTGGTAGAGAGGTAAAGATTTCCAGCCCGTTGTAGGTTAACGGGAGCTGGGCATAAATTCCATTTGAAGGTGGTAACTTAAAAAGCTTAAAATATCTACCGCCTCATTTATTTCAGCATTTAAGGCACGCCCCGCTCCATGTCCCGCTCCTTTATCAATTCGGATTAGAGCGGGGTGATCGGGATTGGCCGCCATTTGGAGTGCTGCCGTAAACTTATAGCTATGTGAGGGTACAACCCGATCGTCGTGATCGGCGGTCAAAACCAAGGTTGCAGGATACAATTGGCCCTGTTTTATGGAATGTAAAGGCGAATAGGATTTCAGGTAACTTTGATAAGGCTCTTTTTCCGGGTCACCATATTCAACCATCCATGCGCGGCCAATGGTGAAGGTATGGTAGCGCATCATATCTAAGACACCTACGGCAGGAAGGGCGACCTTGAACAAATCGGGACGCCGGGTCATCACGGCGCCGACGAGCAATCCCCCGTTGCTTCGACCATGAACGGCCAGCTTACCCGATTCTGTGTACCCTTGATGTATTGCATATTCCGCGGCTTCTTCCATATCGAGAAAAACGCGCTTTTTATTTAATAGCATGCCTTGTTCGTGCCAACGTTCCCCGAATTCAGCTCCGCCTCTTAAAGCAGGCACAATAACCATTCCTCCCATTTCTGCAAAGGCATGAAACCAAGGTTTGTAAAACGGTAGAATGGGAATATTAAATCCACCATATCCGTAGAGCAAACAAGGTTTTGGCCCCGTTATGCTCGTGTCTTCCATAATAAAAACAGGCACTCGTACTCCATCGCTGGCTAAAAAAGTCTCTTGCCGTAAGCACACATTTTGGGGAACCTTTTCGCGTTTGGGTTGATGGAGCAGTTCAGGCTTTTGGGCTCCCCAAGTCCATTTTAAAGAAAGTCCCGGACTGGTATAGGATTGCATGCTCACATAGAGATAGGGGCTGTCCTGTTCCACGGAAATTCCTGAAATGGAGCCCAAAAAAGGAAGGTCAAACCGTTGAGAAGGGCCATTATCGGGATGAAATTCAAGTACGGAAGCTACAGAATCGATGTAATGCAGCACCCAGCCATTTTGCCAGCGGTGGCAGGACATGAGAAGGCGGCCTGGATCTTCTGCGATGAGCGACTTTGCCTTAGAAAATGGGTCTCCATGCTGTAGTTTGAGTAGGGTTTTGTTGGGTGCATTTCGATTGGTTAACAGATAAAAATGAGTCGGATCTGACCAAATCAAATCCACATCGGAAGCTTCATCATCAATGAGTTGTTGCCATTTCAAGTTGTTCCATCCTTTTTGATTTGCCGATAAAGCAGCTATGGCCAGGCGGTTTCCGGAGGTGCCTTCGCTTTGGCTTAGAATCAACCATTTTTCATCTTCCGTTACCGAGGCATATACTCCTCGACGGGGATTTGCTTTGTCTTGAAAAACAAGTAAATCGGATTTAGGGTCGGTATT
>JAQCBQ010000091.1 GCA_027621385.1 Bacteroidota bacterium
CATGGGAATTGATACCCTTGAGCGGAGGCTACATTCAACGTGGTTTGGGAAGTACAATCTCTGGAAATTCACTTGCTCCTGGGGTTTATATTCTTAAATGGAAAGGAAAAGAAGGGAAGGTGCAGCAGTCATTTGTATTACGAAAGAACGATTGAGGAAGGTATATGTCAGAGTCAACAGTGGCCGATTGGCAGCTCATTATTAACCCGGCTTCTGGGAATTCAAAGCAAAAGAAAAAGGCCATTGTATCGGCCTTAAACCAAATGCGAATCCCCTTTCAGGAACAGGCAACCACAGAGCCAGGCCAGGCCTTTCATCTGGTGCAGGATTGCATTCGCCGGGGACAACATAAAATTTTGGCCTGTGGAGGCGATGGTACCGTACACGAGGTGATCAATGGCATTTTAACTCAAACCCTAAAGCCGGCAACCGATATATCTCTAGCCTACATACCCTGTGGAAGCGCCAACGATTGGGCTAGAACCTTGGGTATTTCTGAAGACCCTCTACAAGCCGTGAAGGCCATTAAAACCGGAAATTATTTCCGCCACGACATTGGGAGAGTTCAAGGACCTGAGGGGACTGAACCTTTCTATTTTGCCAACGTTTTAGGTACCGGCTTTGACGCCTTGGTGGCACATAAAGCCAATGCCCAACGTAAACCGGGACGACGGATCCAGTACAGGTGGCATATTCTGAAAAATCTAAATGGTTTTTCAACGCCTGAAATTTCCTTAATCATAGATGACCAAGAGGTATATACCGGCCCCGGATTTTCTGTGGCTGTAGGAATTGGAAAATACAATGGCAATGGTATGACTCCCTGCCCAGACGCCGTTCCCGATGATGGATATTTCGATGTTACTGTATTTACCAATCCCAGCAAATGGGATGTGTTGACCAAATCAGGACGGCTGTATTCCGGTGATTT
The DNA here is from genome assembly GCA_027621385.1 of Bacteroidota bacterium. GTDB lineage: Bacteria > Bacteroidota > Bacteroidia > CAIKAF01 > CAIKAF01 > CAIKAF01. The sequence goes on from JAQCBQ010000091.1 coordinate 932, forward strand.
TTTCGACCTGGATTTTGTTCGGTTTTTCCGCGGACAATCCATCCGGATTGAATCAATACAACCAGTTTTGGTTGAGGCAGATGGCGAGAGCCGAGGAGAGCTACCCGTTCAAATAGATGTGTTGCATCGGCATTTAAAATGCCTGACGCAGCTTAAAAATAAAGATTTATAACCGGACTAGACCGGAAGAGTTAGGGCCATTTTCATTTTAAAATTGTGCCCATCAAAGTCCAATTCAGCAGCGGCAGTTTGAGCGTCGTGCTCGAAAATGAGGAATCGGTTAAATTCAAAGCAATCGCGCAGAATGCGTTCTTTTTCCTTCATTGTTTCAAGCGGACGAATGTCGTAGCCCATAACAAAGGGAAGTCGAATGTGGTGGGCCGAAGGGATTAAATCGGCCATATACATCCATTCCTGACCTTGAGTATCTGTAATGATGGGGAGAATTTGAGCTTCCGTATGCCCATAAACCACCTCTAACTTTAAATGGTGAAACGGAAATCCATCTTCAATAAAATGAAGAACTCCCGCCGATTCAATGGGCTCCAGATTTTCTTTAAGAAAGGACGCTTTTTCTCTGGCATTGGGATGCATGGCATGCTCCCAGTGCTGCCGGCTAACCCAATGTTTGGCGTTTGGAAAAGCCAATGCGTATTCTGAATCTCCATTCCGAACTACCGCACCACCACAATGATCAAAGTGAAGATGGGTAAAAACAACATCGGTTATGGATTCCGCCGGAACGCCCAATTCGGCCAGAGCCGGGACAATCGTATTGCCAGAGGGTTCATAGTGGCTGAAAAATTTGGGAGATTGCTTGTCGCCCATTCCCGTATCAATCAACAAACGGTGTTCGCCCTGTTCAAGGAGCAGGCAGCGCATAGCCCAGGTGCATCGATTTTCCAAATCACAGTCCAACATCCCGTTCCAAATTACCTTGGGAACCACTCCAAACATGGCACCACCATCCAGTTTTAAGGTTCCGGCAAGAACCTCTGATATTTTCCAACCTTCCATGACGGAAAGGTAAGACCTTCCTCTAAAATTTCCAACGCCAGCCCTGGGGTTCTACTTGAAATAAAGTTATTAACATTTCTAGAAGAGATAAAAAAACTACTTAATTTTGATGTTGAGTTGTGAATTACTAAAAAACTGATTAACAGTGACTAAGTTCAATCCCACCTTGTCCAGTTTAAGGTCGAAAATCGAGAAATTGATGTTGATGTACAAGGCCTTAGAGGAAGAAGTGTACCGGTTGACACAAGAAAATGAGGCGCTAAGAAAACAAGCCGGTTTGCAGGGGGGCGAAGCTCTACCTGCAGACCCTGCAGGTCCCGACATCAAAGCCATTCACCACATTGCTCAACACTTACGCCAAGAAATTGAATTGCTGCGGCAAGAATTGCACGATCAAAACCCCAAGGAATGATTTCCATCAAAATTCAAGTTGGTAACCGAACATACCCCCTAAGCATACCCGAAGATAAACAGCAGTCCATTCAGGAAGCTGCCGATGCCATTAATCTTAGAATTGCCGAATATCAAAGCAAATTTGCCGTGAAGGATATGCAAGATTTATTGGCGATGACTTTATTGGATTATGTTCTAAAACAAAGCGCTGTTCCCTCAACTCATCAAGGCCACACTGCAGCCGATGAATCCCTGGCAAATGAACTGGCCGATTTGGAACGGTTTATAGGTAAGTTTCTGGAAGACAGATAGCTTGTATTTTATATTTTTTCTTTGCCCAAACATGCTGTAAGTTTGTGGTCGATTTTACCAAATTCTGAACTTCAATGATCCATATATTATTCATTCAATCCCTAATCTTACCATTGATTGCTGTCGTGGTTGGAGTAGGTGGCGGGTATGCCCTGTATCATGTTTTGCTGCAAAAACGCATTGCTGCTCTGTTAGCGAAAGCCGAGGCCGATGGCGAAGTGATTAAGAAAGAAAAAATCCTTCAAGCCAAAGAAAAATTCCTACAGCTAAAGGCCGAGAACAGCCAGAATTATCAGGAACAAAAAGCCAAAATCCAGGAACAAGAGCAACGCCTAAAGCAAAAGGAAAATCAGCTTAATCAGCAGAGAGAGGAGCTTAGAAAGGCGGAATCCAATGCCCAACGCATGAAGGAAGAGCTGGCTCAACGAATCGATTCAGTAGACAAGAAGAAATCTGAACTGGATAAGATGCACCAACGGCAACTTCAACAGCTGGAAACCATTGCAGGCCTTTCCGCCGAAAATGCAAAAGCTCAGCTGGTGGAGGCCCTACAGCAAGATGCCAAATCGGAAGCCATGGCCTTGGTTCAAGACATGGTCGAGGAAGCTAAACTGAATGCCAGCAAAGAGGCCAAACGCATTATTATCCAATCCATTCAACGCCTTGGAACGGAAACCGCAGTCGAAAATGCCATTACTGTTTTCAATATTGAAAGCGACGATATTAAAGGACGGATTATTGGGCGGGAAGGACGAAATATCCGTGCCCTTGAAGCCGCTACCGGCGTGGAAATTATTATCGATGATACCCCCGAAGCTATCGTTCTTTCCTGCTTCGACCCCGTTCGCCGAGAAGTGGCCCGCCTAGCCTTACACCAATTGGTCAGCGACGGCCGAATACACCCCGCACGCGTCGAAGAAGTCGTACACAAAGTTCAACGTCAATTGGAGGAAGAAATTCTGGAAATCGGAAAACGAACCTGCATTGATCTTGGCGTCAACGGCCTGCATACCGATCTTATGCGGCACATCGGTAAAATGCGCTACCGTTCCTCCTATGGCCAGAATTTATTGCAGCACAGCCGAGAAGTGGCCAATTTGTGCGCCATCATGGCCTCAGAACTGGGCTTAAACCCCAAATTGGCTAAACGTGCCGGACTCCTACACGACATCGGAAAAGTGCCGGACGGTGAAACCGATCTTCCACATGCCATCTATGGAATGAAGCTGGCAGAAAAATACCGGGAAAAACCCGAGGTCTGCAACGCCATTGGAGCCCACCACGATGAGGTTGAAATGACGAGCCTGTTGGCTCCCATTGTTCAGGTTTGCGATGCCATTTCAGGAGCAAGGCCCGGAGCAAGAAGGGAAATGACCGAATCGTACATTCAACGGATTAAAGATTTGGAAAGCCTAGGCATGGAATATTCCGGTGTTCTAAAGTGCTTTGCCATTCAAGCAGGACGAGAATTGCGGGTTATGGTAGAAAGCGATAAGGTGACCGATGAACAATCCGATAAACTGGCCTTTGAAATTTCCCAGAAAATCCAAAATGAAATGAGTTATCCCGGGCAAGTTCGGGTAACCGTCATCCGCGAAAAACGTTCGGTCGCTGTCGCCAAATAGCCACTAATTTCAATTTCTAGGTTGATGTTTAATCCGCCTCCTTTTTTCCAAAGTTAGCGTTATGGCTACACTCCAAAGAAAACTCAACTTCGCCCTGGTCTTCGGGGCGATTTTTTTCTCCGGAACAAATTGGGCTCAAAGCAACTGCCTGTTTAAGAATCCCTTATGTTTTTACAATTCCGATGTTTTGTCCTACATACAGGTACTTCATAAACATCAAGATTACAAATCCATAGCTCCTTTTTTTTATGGCCCCTATCCCGCGGCTCTGGGCCATGTGAAGTTTATTGAACGCTTGGCCAACTGCGATTTCGGATTTGAAATGAAGCGAGTAGGGGTAAAGGAAACATCAAAAAACGCCTGGTCCATTACCTACCAACGAACCATCATCGGAACATCAGAGCACTTTAAAGTGGATTGTGCCCTCATCAACGATACCTGCCGTGTTTTTTTGGATGAGGCTTCATGGAAGCGCATTTTTCAACCCAGGTCCATTGGCAATTAAGAATGGGTGCCGCTGATTTAATTTTCCAGGCCCTGTACACACAAATGAAAGCGCTGTACATCTTGGAGAAATGGTCCGGTTTTTTTTTGTTCTAGGATGGCCTTCATTTCTTCCAGCCAGGATTTCATCCAAAAAACATGGGGGTGTACGTCCACCGGCTCCAGCATCCAGCCTTCCTGATTGCTTTGCCTAAAATACAGCTCCAATTCCCGTTCCGAAAATGATGTTCCCTGCTCAGATGGATTCACAAAATAACTCAAGCGGTTTCCATTCCAACCCTGCTCTTCTTCATAGTCCCAGCGCAGCAGCATACCCCTAGGAATGCGAACCGGATTCACCTTCAAGTCAAAGGCATAACTGGCCAACAAAAAAATGCCGGCCTGAACAACAGGACTGCCTCGACGGTATTCCAGTGCATGCGATAAAAAGCAGGGAGTCAGGCTGCTTTCCGAGGCCTCGGCCGGCTTCAACTGCTTTACATCGTAAAGCAAATGGTTGATCAATCGAATTTTTTCCTCTGTTTTGGCTTCTTTTTTCTTCTCGGCAGGTAGATAGGATACCCAACGCAGCAAAACCGATACCAGAGAACCAAAGTTCAAATGAGGATAAAAATGCCGGTGGATGATTTCCATGCCATCTTCAAGGGAAACAGGATTGGCCACCCATGATTTTAATTGAGCTGCAGTTTCTGTGCGCCGTATGGCATTCATGGCTTGCTCTGCACGCTGCTGAACCAATTCGGTCATGGTGTTTTCCCAAATCCGCTCCAAGGGCGCTAAGGCCTCTGGTCCTTCAGCCTGAATCTGCTCGAGTAGGGCTTGCCAGAGCTCTACATCTGGATCGGCCATAAGCTTGGGCATGACCCTCCACACCAATTTTTTTTTCTTCACCTGCAACCCGAATTAAAATTCTGCGTTAAATCACTTAAACCCAAAAATAAAACTTGCCTATAGACTGTACGCATACATAACCATTAACTGTTATTCATCATGCGTACTCTATCTGATCAACAGCTCGTTGAGTTGTATCTGCAAGGACAACCCCAGGCCTTTGAAGTCATTTTGAACCGGCATGGTTCCAAAATTATGGGAAAAATTGTCAATACCGTTCGCGATGTAGAGGTAGCGGCCGATGTATTTCAGGAAACCATGCTCAAGATTGTTGAATACCTTCAAAGCAATCGGTATCAAGAGAAGGGACATTTTCTGGCTTTATTGTATCGAATTGCCCACAACGAGTGCATCAACGTGTTTCGGCACAGCAAAAAAATGCCCAAAATGGAATTGGAAAGCAAGACCGAGGGAGAGGTTGTAGATGTATTCGAAATTTTAGATTTGGAAGACGGCAACATTGAATTGGTATTGTTTGACGAGGAAATTCGGCAGCAGCTGGAAGCCTTGGTGGCCAAACTGCCCAAAGAGCAAAAAGAAGTGGTTTGGCTGCGCATGTATGCTGGGCTTAGTTTTCAGGAGATTGCCGACCAAACTGGGGTAAGCATCAATACCGGCTTAGGTCGCATGCGCTACGCCATCATCAACATGCGAAGGATGGTTCAAGAGCAGCGGTTTGAATTAATGGATTAATGTTCGGTTGAGCAATAAAAGTGCATACTGGCCGTTTTAAGTCAAAAACAGCTTATGTCGCACGTTACTCCTCCTTCGTTTCAATCTTCATCCTGGAATCTGAATCCTGCGTACCGGCAGGCAATGAATCGGATTTTGTCCTTGGTTAAATCGCGCCAAGTGCTTCCAAGTTCAAGCCTGGGCAAGATCGTTATTTCATTGAATTAATCGGGTTTTTTGGTTGATTGGGGCGCTTGTTCCGGCTCTCGCTCCAAGTCCTCGCCCCACAGGGTCAAGCGGTGCCGCGTTGCGGTGGCTCCCAAGGTCGCCTCCTCACTGCGACCGCTTGTTCCTGTGGGGCTGTGGGCTTTGCGCATCGATCCGGAGCGCGGTGTGGTTCAAACCAAAACCGCATGAACAAGCTTGACGTATTGGGCATGAGGGCTTCTGCCCCGGATGGAATAAGGTAGCCAAAGCCAGCTGGGCCAGCGCCCAACAGCCGAGGAGGCGACCTTGGGAGCCACCGCAGGCTGATTTGGGCGCCGGCCTGGCTGGTTTTGCTACCTATGACAGCCGGAAATGGCAGCCAAATCCAACTTAAGAAACCAAACCCGGAAAGGCTTGAAATACAAGCAAGCAAATGATTGTCAGCGTTATAAGGGCCAGCATATTCAGGAAAAAGCCAAAGGAAACCATGTCGCGAACGCGGAGCAAATCGCTGCCGCCAAATACGATGGCATTCGGAGGAGTCGCCATGGGAAACATAAATGCCATGCTGCTGGCCAATGTAACGGGCAAGGCAAAAAATAGGGGATGAAGTCCTAGGGTTTGCGCAGCGCTAATGACCACCGGCACCATTAGGGTAACCAAGGCTACATTGCTCATTAACTCGGTTAAAAATAAGGCACTGACAGAAAACAAAAGGATTAATACCAATGGATTGCTAATGCCCAAGCTCAGCAATCCATCGGTTAGAATTTGAATCATGCCCGAGGATTCCAGTCCTTTGGCCAATGCAAATCCGCCCCCGAACAACAATATGACCCCCCAGGCTAATTTTTGTGTATCGGCCCATTCCAGCAAGGCCTGAGTTTTATGTCCAAGACCCCTTTGGTCTGCCGGTACGATGAACAGCAATAGGGCTCCAATCAGAGCCACTCCTGCATCTGAAATTGGCAGATTTAACCACCTGCCAATCCAGGGACCAAACATCCAGCCGGCGATGCTAATGATAAAAATGCCAATCAATCTTTTTTGGCTTGGGTTTAAAGCCGTAGGCGAGCCAAACAGATTCTGTTCAGAAAAATCTACCTCTATGTTTTTGTCATCCCATTTTTGGCTGAGCAGAAGGTACATGACCAGCAAAAGAAGTGCGGCCAACGGAAGGCCAATGACCATCCAAGGGAAAAATCCCAGCGAAATTCCGGCAAATTGTTCGCTCATGCCACGAAGTACAGCATTGGGAGGCGTGCCAATTAAGGTGGCTACTCCGCCAATGCTGCTGGAATAAGCCAAGGCTAACAGCAGTCGCTTTCGAAATTGGGGGGCCCAGCTGCCGCGTACAAAGGGAAAAACAGATAGAGCCATGGGCAACATCATCATGGTGGTGGCCGTGTTGCTAATCCACATACTTAAAACGGCGGTAGCCAAAGAAAATCCCAGCAACAGTCGTTTGGGTTGATTGCCGGTTTTATGAAGAATCCATTTGGCGGTAGCGGTATGTACATGGTATTTTTCAAGGCCCAAGGCCAAAAGGAAGCCGCCAAGGAAGAGGAAAACCACTTCGTGGCCGTAGGCTGCTGCCGTTGATTTTAGGTCTAGAATATTTAAGCCGGGGAAAAGAATCAATGGGAGCAGAGCCGTGATTGGCATGGGAACGGCTTGCGTAACCCACCAGATCAGCATCCAAACGGTCGAGAACGTAATGGAGAACAATTCTGGGTGCTGCAGGACTTCAGCAGTAAGAAATGCCGCAATCCAAGCTATGCACGGCCCTAGAAGTATCTTGATTATGGTCATGCTCAAATGTAAGGAATGGGAGCGAACTGCCATGCTCTACATGGAAGAATCGCTGGAGCTGATTTCCTGATTTCGAGGTTTCTTAAGCAGCCCATACCCTAAAATTCCCCCTAGTATAATCAAGCTTCCCAAATAGAAGGTCCAGCTTAATTCTTGGTTTTCATTAAATATCCAGGCGGCCAAAACAAATCCGTAAATGGGCTCTAGATTGATGGCAAGAACCACACTGTATGCCGAAATTTTAGACAATAATTTGAGGGTTACCGCAAAGGTAAAGGCAGTGCAAATGGACCCCAAAACAAAGGTTAGAAACAAGTCCATTCCGCCGGGCAAGGTGTGTAGAGATTCAGGCGCCCACCAGATTAAACATAACCCCAAGCCCACCCAAGCACCGATCATTTCGCCCCAAGCAATGAACAGTCCTGAAGTCCGGGTAAGGGCTAATTTGCGATTCAAAATGGTAAAAATGCCGGATAAACTGGCAGAAATAAGGCCCACAGTTATTCCGGTTTCAAACTGAGGAACAACGCCAATAATCATCCACAGCCCAAAACCAATGATGATTCCAACCAAGGGCTCCATCCAGCCAATTTTAGTTCGAAAGAAAAGAGGCTCTAAAAAGGCCACAAACAAGGTGGTGGCGCTCATGCTGGCTAAGGTAACCGATACGTTCGAAATTTTAATGGCTTGAAAAAAAGTAGCCCAATGGGCGCCAACGACCAAGCCTGTGGCCATGGAAAGAAAGAGCATTTTCCAGAATTTTATGGGAATTACTCCCGCTTTAAGTAAAAAGGGGAACAAGCACAAGGCGGCAAACAAAACCCTCCACCAAACTAAGGTTACTCCATCCAGGCTAATCCACTTTCCAAGAATACCTGTAAATCCAAAAATGAAAACGGTAAGATGCAAAAGCCCCTGACTTTTCCATCCTGCTTCAGGAGTCCAACCCATACATTTAAGATGGCAATTGCTCTACCGCATTCAATTTACGCTGAAGGTAGATGAGGTATACCACTACACCGGTAAACAATGTAAATACCACAGCAATGACCACCCATATTTTTCCATCCTTCCGCATGCCTGTTGCCATTTCAATGACGTTGGCCTCCACATAAATGGTTCGATCTTCGGCCGATTGCCAGATTTCAATCTGGTTTTCTACATAAACTCCTTCTGTGCTTTGACATTTTACCGAAATTCGGTAGGGAAATGCCTGTGCTGCCAACTGTTTTTTAAGCAAAACCTGTGCTGTAGAGCTGAGCTCAAAAAAGGTTGTATCGCATTCACCCACTTGAAAGGACTTGACTCCTCCGTTTAAGCGGTTCAAATCTACCAATGTATCTGCTGAGGCATTGGCATGCACTTGGAATGGAACAGCAGTCAACAAAATGGAGAACAGGAAAAGTTTAATGTTTTGCATTCGTGTTGCGGGTTAAACGTTGAATTCGAAAGCTAAGGTTGGCCATCCAAAAGCCCATCAGAGTCCAGCCTAAAATGGCCGGATAAAAGACCAATCGCATG
>JAQCBQ010000092.1 GCA_027621385.1 Bacteroidota bacterium
TTGCTGGTGCAGGAAGCGGGAGCATGGGAATGAGACTGGATGAACTGGCAAATTCATCCTTTTTTAGGAAGGGAAATTGGAAGGAGGTTTGAGGAGAGGAGGCAGAGAGGTAGGGGAGGTCAAATAAAATTTCAAGGTTCCTTAAAGGCGGGAGAAAACGTTGGCGACCCGAAGGGCGCGAGGCAACCTTTTTTGGGTAAAGCCTTAGCGTAGCCTTCAGGATATAGCTGTTGGAATCCGATGTAACCCCAAAAAGGGGATTACAATCCCTTAAAAGCCAAGTCCACCAAATTAATTAAGCCTTTATCTTCTTTCCTTTATCCATTAGGGATACAGCAAGGAAAAGGAATGAAATGCCGTTGCTTTCTTAATATAGAATTCCAATCGTTAACCCTCCATAGTTGTTTCAAAATCTTGGTTAGAGTTTGGTTGTGAGTCTGTGTGTCCGGTTGTTTTTGTGGTCATGCGATGCAGACGAATTTTGAAACCCGCGAACGGCAGCTGTACCGCAATTATTTCAACCGAAGACTTCCTACAAAAGCATGAATTCCTACCTTAAACTCCTTTATAAATCACTCTTTAATCAACTTCAAGACAGTTTTAGAAGAAGTTTCTTTGAGCTGCAAAAAGTACATTCCTGAGGCTAAGTGGCTAATATTTAAAACGAAATTTGTTGTTCCTTGGGCTATTATTCCGGAGCCCATCCGTTTTCCTGAAATTCCAATAATTTCATATTCGACAGGATTTTGGGTGGATTTTTGAAAGTTCAGGAAGGCAAAACTGGAGGTCGGATTCGGATATACGTTGATTTCTGCTTCTTCCAAGTTTAAGCCATTTATTGGCGGTGATGTACATGCACATTTCGATTTTAGTGCTTTTGTATTTATTGACTCTGGAGCTAAATAGTTGACCTTTACCCAGGCTTTTTGACCGGATTGTTGAGCTGTTTGGTTCCGCAAGCGAATGGTATACCAACCATCATAGGTACTTGGAAGATTGAAAAATAAAGGGCCTGTTCCAGAACTTGAATCTATGCTGTTGCACATCGAGTCTAGTAAAATTACTTCGAGACCAGCAGTTTGCAGTTCTGGATACACCTCAATTTTAATGGTGTCGTTAGCACGGCTGAAAATTTTACCCACTACTCTGCATTCTAAACTGTTAGAAGGTAAGGCCCCACCTTGGCGTAACGATTGGGAATGGCTGTCGCCCAAATCGTTTGCCATTTCCCATTCTTGAACAGTTCGAATGGGAGGATTCTGGTAGTTGGTAGAAATTCCATCAGGAGCCCATACGGCATAACCTCTACGTCCTTGTGCTGCTGTACCATTGCAAGGAGGAATTGATAAATTTGCTTTCCCACCTCCATAGACGATAGTGGTGTTTGTATTTGCTCCCGAGTAATCCCGTAAGACTGTACCGTCAGGGAATGAAGTTTGAACACTGCTAAGGTGTTGCCAAGTATCCCAATTGTCGTTTAGGCCGATAATGGCTTTGAGATCTCGTTCAATGATTAGGGCATCTTCGGCTTGCCAACGGACCAAATAAGCCCCTTCCTTAAACCTTAAATTTTGGTGGCACCAAATCAGGTTTTCTATATCGCTAAATACAGGAAGTGTACTAGAATCATCGGGTTGATGGGTAAATCGATTACCAGAATACCCGATATTGAAGAGATCTTCAAAAAAGATTTCCGGAGCGCCATCTACAGCAAGTATGGCCGCATAGGCCAAAGAAAAACGAGGATCTGATGGTTCAATTTGTTGCCCAAGCTGACTCCCAAGATTGAATCCGTTGTAGTTTCCTTGGTTGTCAAGAATGGGTCGAAATGTATCGTGGTTATTGACGAAGGGAACGGTTCGCTGCCGGTTGGATTGCTGATAATTAGGCAAAGTTCCCAAATTGAAGTTCCCATTTCCGTAAACAATTCCCGTCAATGCATTTCTAAGGGCGAAGTCAAAGGTTCCGGCCCTATTTTGTACAGCACTGGCCCAATTATCCAATTCTTGTGCGCCGCCAACCCATTCTCCAACCGCAAACATATCATTTCCGCCGCTGGCCCAAAGTGCATTAAATTGCAGATTCCATAGAAAGTCTTCCACTACAATGGGCGAAAAATGTTTAATGGCATCCAATCGAACCCCGTCCCAGCCCATTTGTTTTTTGTACCAAATCAGCCAGTTGCGCGTTTGTTCACGCATATAGGATGGTCCTTGAACAGGATTAAATGTGGCATTTGAACTTTGCCCATAGGCATTGTCTTCATATGAAATATCAGGGCCCCAATAGGGCGAATTGATTTCATTTGTGCAGCAGGCATTCCCGGGATTTGGATAAAAATTTTGCCAATTTTTTGGGAAACGGCCAGATAGATTTAGGTAGGATGCGGAGCTGTTGCTGAGTAGGGGAGAGGCGAAGCTAGCATATCTGAAATTCTTATATTTTGCCGTGCTGCCGTCGTCCATTGCGGCTGGATCAACTCCTCCGGCTCCATTAGAGGTGCCTGCTCCAGTAAGGTGGTTCAGGACTAAATCTTGAATGACCTCTATGCCATTTGCTTTTAACACCGCTACCATGCGTAGAACCTCATCCTTATCGCCCATTCTGGTTTTAACCCCACCCTTTTGAAATTTATCTCCCAAATCATAATTGTCGAAGGGTGCATATCCAACACTGGAAGAGCTTGTATTTTTAATTGTGGGCGGGATCCAGACTGCATCAATGCCCATTTGCTTTAAACGTGGGGCAAGCCTAGCCAAGTAATTGGCCCAGCCATTGGGATAATTGCTGTTCCAGTAATCCCACCAAAATCCCTGCAACAGTACCTGACGGTTGTTGGAATTTTGAGATGTTAACGAAGGTGTTGTACCTCCGATGAACGCAAGGGTTAGAGTTGCAGTGACCAGCCGTCGAAGAGTTCGTGAAATCAACATCTTAGTTTAGATTAGAGGCTATATTTGAATTGGATATTTTCCTTTTCTCTCCTTCTTTAATTACCAGCATTTCTTTAAATACCTGAATAGTTAGGCTACTTTTCCCATGCATGCTAGCCCAGATTTCATCTTGGAAAATTTCAAATTGCATACGCGCCCCTCTGTAATTAAGATTGAATTTAAGGGCATTCCAATGGAGTGGAATTCTTGGTTCTAATGAAATGCCATCTTCGGTTAGCTTTAATCCGGCAAATCCTTCCACCACACTATTAAATGTTCCTGCCATGCTGGTAATGTGAAGCCCTTCATCGGCCTCATGGTTGTAGTCATCCAAATCAAGCCGAGCTGTTCGTAAATACATTTCCAAGGCCTTTTCCGATTTTCCAAGCCTTGATGCCAATATGGAATGTACACAGGGAGATAAGGACGACTCATGGACGGTTCGGGGCTCATAAAATTCAAAATTGGCCCGAATGGTTTCTGTAGTAAAATGATTTTCAAAGAAATACAAGCCTTGAAGTACATCGGCTTGTTTTATAAAAACAGACCTAAGAATGCGGTCCCAAGACCAGTGTTGGTTGATTGGCCGTTGATTTACGGGTATTTCAGATGCGAGAGACTGGATTTTATCGAGAAAACCATCGTTTTGCAAAAAGATGTCTGAATTCGGGATGCATCCTAAATACATGTTGTTTGCGATGTGCGCCCATTCTTGAAGTTCAACGGGAAGTGGTTTGTGCTCTAGATCCGAAATTCGGTTAGCTATTTCGATGCCATACTTTAGGCACCATGCGGCCAGGTAATTGGTGTACCAATTATTGTTCACGTTGTTTTCGTACTCATTCGGGCCTGTTACACCTAAAATGACGAATTGTTTTTTGTCGTTGGACCAATTTACGCGCTGAGCCCAAAACCGGGCAACGGCAAAAACGACCTGATAGCCATAATTCAAAACATAGGACGCATCGCCTGTATATTTTTCATACAAGTAAATGGCATAAACAATAGCTCCATTCCGATGAATTTCTTCGAAGGTGATTTCCCATTCATTGTGGCACTCTTCTCCGTTCATGGTAACCATAGGGAAAAGGGCTGCGCCGTCTTTGAAACCAAGTTTAGCTGCATTTTCAATGGCTTTATTTAAGTGTTGGAACCGGTATAGCAAAAGTTGCCTTGCTACTTCAGGTTCTGCCACTTTCAGATAAAATGGAATGCAATATGCCTCGGTATCCCAATATGTGGCTCCTCCATATTTTTCCCCGGTAAATCCTTTGGGACCAATGTTCAATATGGGATTTTTGCCAGTGTAGGTTTGAAACAGCTGAAAAATATTGAAACGAATTCCTTGTTGGGCAGCGTTATCGCCATCGATGACCACATCTGCCATGTGCCAAATTGAATCCCAGGCAAGAATATGAGCGTTCAAGGAGGCTTCCCAACCCTGAATTTGTGCATTAGAACTGTGCTGTTTTGCAATATCCAAAAGGTTATCCCCTTCATCGGATAGGCTACTTGAAATTCCAACAAAGCGAGTCAAAGAAATTTCTCCATTCATTTGAAGATTGAAGGTTCTTTTTTCCGCTGCAAACTCATTGGTTTTAGATGTGCTAGGGGTGTCAGATTCAATGCCATTGATTACAGTCCAGGCTTGGTCGAGGCTATATGCGACGTGAAACTCCGTTTTTTTTGTTTTTTGTTCTAACTCCAGATGATTTTGGGATGCATCAGCTCGAAGAGGTTGCCAAAAATATTCATCGTAATTCGCGTCGTGGTTTTTCACTTTACCATCTACATACGCTTCAATTTCAACGCTACAGGGCCGGTTGGTTGTTATTGAAAATTGGGTGCATGCCAGATGTTCATTCGCCATTGAACAAAATCGAAGGGCGGTAATGCTAATTTGGGTGGAATCTGCCAATGTGTAGGTTAGCTTGCGGGTAAGAAGACCACTTTTCAAATCGAGTTCTCGATAGAAATTCGTGATTGGCAAGGTAAAAGCATCCAATACAAATCCATTTACCCGAAGGTGCAGTCCTATCCAGTTTGCAGAGTTGAGCACCTTGGCAAAATAATCAGGATACCCATTTTTCCACCAGCCTACGCGGGTTTTATCGGGATAATACACTCCCCCGATGTAACTGCCTTGCAAGCTTGGCCCTGAATAATCTTCTTCAAAATTAGCCCGTTGGCCAAAGCTTCCATTCCCGATGCTAAACAGCGATTCAGCCTGCTTTTGTTTTGAGGGGTTAAAATCCCGGTCAATCAATTTCCAGGGGTGTATCTCAACCAAGGATTTCATATTCATTTAAATTAAAGTTGTGAAGCGATGGTATGTATCTGGATACCTTGTTTTTTAAAGAGGGGTTTCCCACCCCAATAACCATAAACCCTCCGTCTAGAGCGGCCTGTACTCCACTTTCTGCATCTTCAAAAACAAGGCATTCTGCTGGGGAAAGTTGAAGATTTTTTGCAGCACGTAAGAAAACCTCAGGGTCGGGTTTGGTCTTTTTTACAGCGTGGCCGTCAACAACGGTATCCATAACTGAATCCAGTTCAATGCGCTGTAAGATTAATTTGGCATTGCGACTTGCGGAGCCCACCGCCAGTTTAAGATTGGCTTTTTTTGCTGCATCGATTAATTCTGTAACGCCTGGAAGGCAATCTTGAGGCGATAAATGAGCAACGGAGTTCAAATAAGCCTCATTTTTCACCCGTAGTAATTCCTCGAATTCAGATGCAGAAACCTGTCGATTGTCGAGCGATAGAAGGGTTTCAAGGGACTTTTCTCTACTTAAGCCCTTTAACAATTCATTTTCATTTTCATTGAATGGAATGTTCAAGGTATCGGCGATGCGTTTCCAGGCCAAAAAGTGATTGTGCTCGGTACTTACCAACACCCCGTCTAAATCAAAAATTAAGGCTTTAATTGTATTCATAGGTCAGATGGTGCTGTTACCCTTGCTTTTTCTCCAATAAAAACATTTAAAAATCCTGCAAACAACATTGAAATTCCGCCCACAACAAGTGCGAAAATGCTCTGACCTTCAAACCAATGTTGAACCATATACCCTAAAATGCTGGCCGCAACCATTTGCGGAATGACAATAAAAAAATTAAAAATCCCCATGTAATACCCCATTTTGTGCTGAGGAATTGAGGTGCTTAGCAAGGCATAAGGAATGGATAAAATACTCGCCCAAGCAATTCCAACTCCAATCATTGGAACAATCAAAAGGGTTGGATTGGAAATGAAATAGATAGAAATCAATCCGATTCCTCCCAGCCACAACGAAATTAAGTGGGTGTATTGTCGGCCAATTTTTTTAGCTAAAACGGGCAATCCAAAGGCCACCAATGCTGCGATTCCATTGTAGACGGAGAACAAAACAGAAACCCAGTCACCCCCGTCATTAAAAAGTTTTGAACTTGTATCTCTTGTACCATAAATGTGTGAGGTAACGGCGGAAGTAGTGTAAATCCACATGGCAAATAAAGCAAACCATGAAAAAAATTGGACAAAGGCCAATTGAATCATAGTTTTTGGCATATTTTGAAAGTCACGAACCATTTGAACAAAACCGATCCGGTAAATATTTTTCCCCATTAAAATGCCCGAGCTTAGATAGGCTAGTCCAAAAAGGCAAAAAATTCCTGCCAAGACGTACAATTCCTTTTCAAGCTGCTGGGAATGAATCCAAAAAGCAAGGCAGAGTGTGGCAACTAAAAGAGCCATTCCAATGATTTGGTAGGTTCTGGGTTTGAATTTTATGTTGAGTGGTGCCGTTTTTAAATTGTTCTCTTCTTGTTCCTTTGGGTTTGGGGGATATTCTTTGGTTGAAAATACAGTAAACAGAACTGCCGCCAGGAAAACAGCTGCACCGATATAGTACGACCATTTTACAGATGCTGCGATGTGACCGCTTTGAGCCGTATTTTCAAGACTAAACCAATTGCTGAGTATCCAAGGTAATGCAGAAGCCACAACGGCTCCAATTCCAATAAAAAAACTTTGCATGGCGAAGCCAATGGTACGTTGACTGGGAGGAAGCAAGTCGCCTACAAATGCTCGAAAGGGTTCCATGCTGATGTTGATGGATGCATCCATAATCCAAAGCATGCCTGCTGCCATCCATAGGCTGGGGGAATTGGGCATGGCGATTAAAGCTAAGGATGCAAGGATGGCCCCCAAAGCAAAATAGGGCCTTCGTCTACCCCAAACCGGATGCCAAGTTCTGTCGCTGTAGTAACCAATAATGGGCTGAACCAACAATCCTGTAACGGGAGCTGCCAACCATAAAATAGGAAGGCTTTGTTCTTCTGCTCCAAGGGTTTGAAATATCCGGCTGGTATTGGCATTTTGCAGGGCAAATCCAAATTGAATGCCCAAAAATCCAAAACTCATATTCCAGATTTGCCACCATGAAAGTTCTTTTTTGGGCGTCATGGTTTGATTTTTTGAGAAAATAGGCGGAACTCGTAGGGTTGAAGCAATTGGCCAAATTGCTTGGGAATAAAAATTGATTGGCCTGAGAATACGTCTTGAACTTGCCCAGGTTCCTTGTTCCATATAACCTCAACCCATTGGGGCTGTGGACTGAAATTAAATACAGCATAGAATCCATGCTCATCTTTAATTCTTGAAAATGCGAACGTGCTTTCATTTGGTGTAGCATTTTCAACCGCTGGAAACACCCCATACGCTCCATTCCAAAGTGCAGGATTGTTCTTTTTTAGTTGAAACAAGTAGGAGTAGAACCGCTGCAGAGAGTATCCATTCCATGGAATGGTGTCTTTCTCAAAAAACCGTAACCTTTTTTGTAAATCTGCCTCTTGCCCCGAATACAATAAGGGCATACCGAAGCAAGTCGCACTTAGAGCCGCCATGCTAAACCGCAATTGACCTAGGCGCTCAGTAGTGGTGCCGTTCCATGAATTTTCATCGTGGTTGTCGGTGAAGGATAAGCGATAAGCCTTGGTCGGGAATTTGGATTTTTCTTTGGCAATGTATTCCCCTAAATGCAGGGCCGATTTTTTTCCTTGGGCCACCTCATTCAAAATATGGTGAAACTCCCAAGCGTAGCTCATATCGAAAGCTCGATCATGATGGTCGGGGTTTTCTGCTTCAGCAAGCATAAATACAGGCTTAATTTTATCCAATGCCATTCTGGCCTCGTTCCAAAAATCTACAGGTACCCAATCTGCAACATCGCATCTGAAACCATCGATATTGTATTCAGTTAACCAAAAACACATATCGCTGATCATTTGTTTCCGCATGGCTTTTGAATTGTAGTTAAGATCAGCGACATCAAACCAATCGGTTCCTGGAGGAGGAATAACTTGACCAATAGAATCTCGGTTGTACCAATCCGCTTTTTTTTCAGTAACCCATGGGTGGTCTGGCGAGGTATGGTTGGCAACCCAATCAATAATTACCTTTAAACCCAAACGATGTGCTTCTTCAACAAATGCATTAAAATCAATTTCCTTCCCAAACTCGGGATTGATTTTTCTGTAATCCTTTACAGCATAATAACTTCCTAAGCTCCCTTTCCTGTTTTTCATTCCAATGGGATGAATAGGCATAAGCCAAACTACATCAATTCCCATTTCTTTCAACCTAGGTAGGTGGTTCATGGCTGCGGCAAATGTACCCTCTGGACTGAATTGCCGAACATTCATCTCGTATAAGACCACGTTCTTCGACCATTCAGGTTGAGCCTTAACCGATTTAAACGTGATAAAAAAAAGCAGCAAGGTAATCCCTGCTGCTTTAAGAGTTGAGTTGATATTATTCATGTAAAGCGTTTTTTTTCATATTGGAATGATGTAAAACTAAGCTTTGAATGGGTTTTTGGATAATTTTTCCCAAGCGAAGGCCTTTTTCTTCGATCAGTTTTGTAAGAAGGGGTTTAAAATGGTAACCTACCGATCCGATGCAGCTTACTTCGGCCTGTCTAGAAGTCGCTTCTGGGTAGCATAGTACATGGTAATCTAGAAACAAGTTAAAACCTGTTTCTATTAAATTGAGA
Source organism: Bacteroidota bacterium (assembly GCA_027621385.1). Taxonomy (GTDB): domain Bacteria; phylum Bacteroidota; class Bacteroidia; order CAIKAF01; family CAIKAF01; genus CAIKAF01. The sequence continues at coordinate 8,966 of JAQCBQ010000092.1, forward strand.
ATATAGGGGTGGTTGGAGTGATTTACTGCAAATGGAAAGTAAGAGGCTAGGCGTACATTGGCTCTGGAACTTTGATACACCTGAGAAACTATTTCACTCCAGCGCGTTTCAAAATGCGTCTCAAAATCACGCCGCAAATCCAAGGGCATGCGGTTGTATTGATAATCACGAATTAAATATTTGCCGAAAAAGCTGCCGCTCGCTTCATCTCCTAAAATAAACCCAAGGGCTGGCGCTTCCTCCCGAAACGAACAGCCGTCATAAAAACAGGAATTGCTGCCGGTACCTAGGATGCAGGCTATTACAGGATTTCCTGAATATAGAGCAAAGGCGGCAGCATGTAAATCGTGGTCAACCGTAACCTGAGCCCCTTGAAAAAAATCTGATAAGGCAGACTTGATGATGCTGTTCATATGCGGATCGGAACATCCTGCTCCATAAAAAAAGATTTCGCGAATGGATGTGGCAATTTCACACAAATCCTGCCTTTGATTTAAATAGGCTAACACATCCGATGAATTCATGAAATAGGGGTTAAACCCTATTGTATTGAAGGATGAAACCATTTCATCTTCGTTGCAAAGAATCCAATCTGCTTTGGTAGAACCGCTGTCAACTATTAGTCTCATACAGCCACAAAGTTAAATCTTAGTGTCAAATATACACTACCAAGATACGCTTTCTTTTTATTTTTGCACTCCAACCTTATATATGCCACACCTTCATGATTTAAATCCCAGGGTTTCTGTAGACAATGTTATACTGGGCTTTGACGATGAAAATTTAAACGTTCTATTGATTGGCCGTAGCCTTTCCGAT
>JAQCBQ010000093.1 GCA_027621385.1 Bacteroidota bacterium
ATCTTGCAGCGGGGGAGAAAAATACAAACGGACTTTTTCTTGGCTTCCAAGCTGGAGAAAGGGCAGGGGAGCTTGCCCCAACTTCACAGAATCTACCGCCAGACCTTTTAAATCAAATTCGATGCTGTCCAGGGGTAGCAAAGGCAGCACCTGAATGTTGGCATGGCCTTTTAGAACAAAGGGGCTAAACTGCCTGAAATCCAGCGTAAGATCGTAGTGAAGTACATCGATTTGAGTGGATCGGCTGTCGTTGGGGTACAGCTGAGAAAACCCTGCAATGGAATGGGAAAGGACAAACAAATAGAGTAAAAAACGGTAGATCATAGCAGTAAAAGTACAAAACCGGTATTTTACATTTGTAATAAACGGTAGAATCGTCTACCTTTACAAACCTATTGATAAAATTACAAGTGTAAATGAAGACATTTTCAAAGCGCCTTTTTTGGTTGCTCAGCCATCAAGAACTTAGCAGAGCTGAATTTGCGCAAAAACTGGGGATTTCGGTTTCCAGTTTATCGCATTTACTGAGTGAACGCAATTTACCCGGAATGGATTTACTGACAAAGATGTGCAGGGAGTTTCCGGGATTGAACCCGGGCTGGTTGCTGTTGGGCGAGGGAGAACCGATTGGGCAGGCCGGGAACACGGGGAGAGGCCGTAAATACCCAACTGAAAATCAAGATAAACTTGAAAATCAGAACGCTATTCCCCCATTGAATAAGGTGATTATTCAGGATTTTAAGCCCCTTTCGCTTGCGGATTCAGAGCGGAATGCATCGGATGGTTCTTCCCATCCTCAAGCTCCAAATTCAAACAACAACAATGAGGCTTTAAATCTTAATATTGAGCATGTTATGATTTTCTACTCGAATGGAACGTTTAAGGTGTATAAGCCTTAGTCTTTGTGATTTTGGCTGTGAAATATCAAGAAATTACAAATGTAAAAAAGACAACACCCTTCATTTTGGCTATAATACAGGTGATTTGCCCTATAAGCACTTCGTGATTTCAATGATTGCCCAATTCAAAGTGTGTTACAAATGTGTTATCTATTTATTTGGTTTACAAATGTGTTTATTTGGGGCGTTCTAATTGGTATATGTCTTTGATTCACAAGTGTTTATTCCTTGCCCATTGAAACACATGCGAGGGTTAAGTTTCCCGGGGGCCCCGGCGCCCTGATTGCAGTGGAAAGGAAACGGTGGGTGTGGCTATTTCTGCAGGCGGCGAGGAGGCGACGTGAGGAGCCACCGCAGCCCCTAGCAGAAACGCCACACCCGCCGGAGACTTGCAGCGGAAAGCAGGAATTGCGCCCCAAATCCCCCCGCTGCCCCACGATATTTTTGTACCTTTCAGCCCTAATTTTGACTCTTTCCTATGGCTTTTATTTTAACCGAAACCCGCGATGCCGTTCGAATTGTTTCGCTAAACCGCCCCGAAGTTATCAATGCCTTTCATCGGCCTATGGCCCTTGAATTGCAGGCTGCCTTGTCTGATGCGGCGAACGATAAGCATGTTCGAGCCATCTTGCTGAAAGGAGAAGGACGTGGATTTTGCTCGGGCCAAGACCTTGCCGAAGCCATTGACCCCAATGGCCCTCCCATTCAAGATATTGTTGAACAAACCTACAATCCCATTGTCCTTGCCCTGCGAAGCATTGCCAAACCTATTGTTTGTGCTGTGCATGGCGTTGCTGCCGGAGCCGGAGCCAATGTGGCCCTTGCCGCAGATATTACCCTGTCGTCGCATTCCGCCTCATGGGTACAAGCCTTCTCGAAAATTGGACTGATTCCAGATTCCGGGGGTACTTTTATGCTGCCCCGCTTAGTAGGTATGCAGCGCGCTGCTGCTCTCTGTATGCTTGCCGAGAAAATCAATGGCCAAGAAGCCGAACGGCTGGGTTTAATCTGGAAATCCATTCCCGATGAATTGCTGTTTGAGGAAGCGCTCGAACTGGCTATGAAACTGAGTCAAATGCCCACCATTGGATTGGCTCTGACCAAACAAGCTTTTAACGAAGGGTTGAACGCATCTCTGCCCGAACAATTAAAGCGGGAGGCTGAACTGCAAGCGCAGGCCGCTCAAGCCAACGACCATAAAGAAGGGGTTCAGGCCTTCTTAGAAAAGCGTAAACCCGAATTTAAAGGCAATTAATCATGGATTCAAAAGCAAGAATTGGTATTGTTGGTGCCGGAAGTATGGGCTTGGGAATTGCCGAGGTGGCCGCCAGAGCCGGGCACCCCGTGGTGATTTGGGACGCCTTCCCTCAGCAAGAAAAAAGCATGGAGCTGGTCCGAAAACACCTGTTAAAAACCATCGAAAAAACAGGCCAGGGACAGGATTGGGTGGATCAAGTGCTGGCGCATTTTCTTTGGGTGAAGGATATAGAGGCCATGCCCGACTGCTTCTTGATTGTGGAAGCTGTACCGGAAGATTTGGCCCTGAAAAACGAGGTGTTTGCTCGACTTGAAGCCGGTCAGCCCCAAACCTGTATTTTTGCCACCAACACATCTTCTCTGAGTGTGGCCGCCTTATCGGGAAAGTTAAAACACCCCGAACGTTTTCTGGGGCTACATTTCTTTAATCCGGCCTTTCTGATGCCGCTGGTGGAAGTGGTGCCCGGTGTGGCAACTCGGCCGGGACTTTCTGAAGACATGGCTGAGCTGATGCGAAACTGGGGAAAAATCCCCGTTATGGCTAAGGATACTCCCGGTTTTATTGTGAACCGCGTTGCCAGACCTTTTTATGGTGAATCCATCCGAATTCTGGAAGAAGGCCTGGCCGATGCAACCGAAATCGACACCACCCTGAAAGAAAAAGCCGGATTTAAAATGGGACCTTTTGAGCTGATGGATTTCATTGGACATGATGTGAATTTTACGGTGACAGAAACGGTGTTTAAAGCCTTTTGGTTTGATCCCCGATACAAACCCTCGTTTACTCAGCAACGGCTAACCGAGGCCGGTCGCTTGGGCCGAAAATCCGGTCGAGGTTTTTACGATTACTCCTCTTCAGCTCCCCTGCCTCAGGCTTTGCCCGATGAACCAACACAAGTTCTGATTTTAAATCGGGTTCTGCCCATGCTGATGAACGAAGCCATTGATGCGCTCCATTTGGGTATTGCCTCGGCTTCCGATTTGGATTTGGCCATGACCAAAGGCGTGAATTATCCTAAAGGACTTTTGCACTGGGCCGATGAATGGGGAGCGCCCCGGGTTTTAAAAGCCATGGAAGCCCTGTTCGAAGAATACGGTGAAGACCGATACCGTCCTAGTCCTCTGCTGCGCAAGGCCGCACGCGAGGGTTTTAATTTTACAAGCTATGAACGAAATAGAACGAGCTAGAGCCATTGTAGATGAAATGATGCGCAACGATCCATTTAGCCGTTGGATGGGCATTCAGGTGGAAAAAGTGGAACCCGGGTATTGCCTGCTGTCGCTGAAGGTGAATGCCCTTATGCTGAACGGATTCGCCAAGGCCCATGGCGGTATTTCATACAGCTTGGCCGATTCTTGCCTGGCCTTTGCGGCCAATGCCTTTGGCATTCAGTGCATGTCGGTTGAAACGTCCATCAGCCACCTGCGTCCGGTTGCCGAAGGCGATGTGCTCTTGGCAGAATCCAGCCTGTTGGATAAATCTACCCGTTTGGCCCGCTACGCCATTGCTGTCACCCGACAACAGGACGCCAAAGCCGTGGCCCATTTTAAAGGAACTGTTTTTCATTCCGATGTACCCTGGAATTTACATTAAATCTGAACCATGACCACCGATGCTTTTATTGCGGGAGGATTAAGGACTCCCATTGGTAATTTTGGCGGAAGCCTAGCCCCAGTTCGGGCCGATGACTTAGCCGCGCATGTGTTGAGGGAAGTCCTTCATCGATTTCCGAGCCTAGACCCTAAGGCCATTGATGATGTGATTATGGGTTGCGCCAATCAGGCCGGTGAAGACAACCGCAACGTTGCCCGAATGGCCCTGCTGCTGGCGGGCTATCCGGTCTCTGTGCCCGGCGAAACGGTGAACCGACTTTGCGCTTCAGGCATGTCGGCAGCCGTTCATGCCATGCATGCCATTCGTGCCGGTGAAGGCAGCTTGTTTGTTGCCGGTGGAGTAGAACACATGACCCGCGGCCCATGGGTCATGTCTAAAACCTCGACTCCCTACGGCCGAGACATGCAGCTGTTCGACACCTCATTTGGCTGGCGATTTATCAATCCGGCCATGGAAAAGCAATTCGGAACAGATCCTATGGGCGGTACCGCCGAGAATTTGTTGGAAACACGAACCATCTCTCGGCAGCAGCAAGATGAATTTGCCCTGAAGTCTCAACAAAAAGCCGCCGCAGCTCAACGCTCCGGCCGCTGGGCCGAAGAAATTGCTCCCATTGCTATTCCTCAACGAAAAGCAGACCCCATTCTCTTCAGCCAGGATGAATTTATTAAGCCAAACACCAGTTTGGAAGGGTTGAGCGCCCTAAAGCCTGCATTTAAGGCCGGAGGAAGCGTTACCGCAGGCAATGCATCCGGCTTAAACGACGGAGCCGCAGCCTTGCTAATGGGAAGTAAGGCAGGGCTAGACCAATTTGGCATCGCGCCGCTTACCCGCATCCGCAGCGCTGCCGTTGCCGGAGTTGAACCCCGGATTATGGGAATTGGACCGGTACCCGCATCCATGTTGGCCCTGAAACGCGCCGGGCTTAGCCTGAACGATATGGATTTGATTGAAATCAATGAAGCCTTTGCCGCTCAGGTGCTTTCCGTGATGGCCGACTTGAATCTGGACTTTAATGATGAACGGGTCAATCCCAACGGTGGCGGTATTGCTCTCGGTCACCCCTTGGGCATGTCGGGAGCGCGCCTGCTGCTCACCGCTTCCCTTGAACTTCAACGCCGAAACGCCCGCTTCGCGCTGTGCACCATGTGCATCGGAGTAGGGCAAGGCTATGCCGTAGTGCTTGAAAATGCAGGTTTGTAATTCCAATTCCTACGAGGTGCACCGATACGCTCTTGATTTACGTACTTTTGAAAAAAGATTAGCCATGAAAAACATCGTTTTATTTCTCAGTGTACTCACGTTTTCGGGTTTGATGGCGCAAAAGCCCACCTTCAAAACCAAAGTGGAAGGCCTATACGTTGAATTGCAAACCAACAAAGGGAATATCGTTTGCCAAATGCATTTCGATAAGGTGCCTATGACGGTAGCTAATTTTGTGGGTCTGGCCGATGGAAGCATTCCGAATTCAGCAAAGCCGTTGAAAACACCCTATTTCGATGGAATTAAGTTCCACCGTGTGGTTCCAAATTTCGTGATTCAAGGGGGCGATCCTGCCGGAAACGGGCAGGGCGGACCCGGATATTCCTTCAAAGATGAATTCCACCCGGCGCTGAAACACGATTCAGCAGGGGTTTTGTCCATGGCAAACGCCGGACCTGCTACCAACGGTTCTCAATTTTTTATTACCCATAAAGACACGCCTTGGCTTGACAACAAGCACAGCGTTTTCGGTCGAGTCATTCAGGGCATGGATGTGGTAAATGCCATTGCTCAAGGCGATACGATTGAGCGTGTTTTCGTGATTCGTGTGGGCAAGGCAGCAAAAAAATTCAAGGCGGCACAGGTCTTTGCCGAGTTGAGCGGGGTTGTAGGCCCTACAGAACGCAAGTAGTGTCGCTCATTTCTGCACCAGTATAAAACTCTGATTTTTTTGGGGTATTGGGGCGGCGAACGGGCTTTCAGCGCTAGTACGCGGTGGCCGGAAGGCTGGCCCAGCGGGCTTGCGGTGGCTCCTAAAGTCGCCTCCGCGCCACGCGGGCCAGGCTCCGCCCACCTTGCGCGCTAGCTGCTTCAATCCCTGCCGCTTTGGCCAACTCAATTCATGGAATGCCCTTAACTTTATTTGAAGGGATTGAGTCGGGTAGCCGCATGAATGCTCCCGGCAAACTCACAGCAATGTGTGCTAAAGTCACTCCGAATGACAATGTTAAGGCCTGTTCGCCCACCAAGCCCGCCTCAGGACCCAACCAAAGGAACAAGGCCTCACGTGCTCCAATTCCGCCCACAGTCAAGGGCAAGGCCGATGCCACTGAACTTAAAAAAAACAGCGCCGTTGCCAGGGGTATATCAATGTGAGGATGAAAGGTGTACGCCAAACAAATAAATCCTAAGCCTTGAAGTACCTGAACTCCAATGGAAAGGCTGTTCCCAATTAAAAATTCGGCATGAAAGGCTTTAAAGAGTGTTTTGCTGCCCCACCAACCCAACACCAGTCCAAACCCAATCAGCCCAAATGCATACCACAGCAGTTCTGGAAAACGGGGAAGGAGCAATAGTCCGCCCAAACCCAACAGGGCGGCCATTCCACTCAAGCGTTCATATAAAAATGCCGCCGCGGTTTCTTTCCAATTTTGCTGTTGCTTTTGCTTCAAATAGAGCACCTTCCAGGCGTCTCCGCCCACACCGCCCGGAAACACTAAATTGTAAAACATGCCCTTGGCGTATAGCTTTAAGTGGAATACGATAGATTCTTGAAAATGAATTTGTTCTAGCAATCGTTTTGATCGGTATGCAGAACTGATTTTGGAAGCCAGATACAAGGCAAGCAAGCCCGACCAGCTCCACCAAGGTACTGAGGGGTTAAAGCCGGAAAGGTCTGTTTTCCAAACTACGTATCCCAGCGCAGCAATGGTTCCAATCCAGCGTAATGCAGGCTTAAGAATTCCGGGAACCTTCATGGATTGACCGGATGGTATAGGGGGTTTTGTTCTGGCTTTCAAAGTAGGTACGCATGGCAATTTCTGTCATTAAGCCAAAGGTGATGAGTTGAATTCCTCCCAACAGACAAATAACACCAAGGATCAGCATAGGCCTTCCCCAAATGTCATGCCCCTGAATTTTTTCAAACAATAAATAGGCATTAATAGCCAGTCCGGCCATCAACATCAAAATGCCCGTTTTGCCGAACAGGTGCATGGGTTTTTGAAAATACTTTTGAAGAAACACCATCAACAGCAAATCACTCATGACCTTAAAGGTTCTTCCAAGTCCATATTTTGAGCTGCCTGCAGTTCTTGGTCGGTGGTTTACATCAAATTGCCGTATTCTGGCGCCTTGCATGGAGGCCAACACAGGAATAAACCGGTGCAGTTCTCCGTACAATCCAAGGTTTTTAGCAATCTGAGGCCTGAACACCTTAAGGGTACAACCGTAATCTCGAATGTGCACTCCTGTCCAGTTTCGAATTAAGGCATTGGCCAGTTTACTCGGAAATTTACGCAGCAAGGCCCCGTCTTTGCGGTTGGCCCTATTTCCGGCCACCACATCCAATTCATGTTCTTCCAGCATTTCAATCATGGGCAAAATGTCCATCGGATCGTTTTGCAAATCCCCATCCAGCGTTACAATGACGTCTCCGCTGGCCTGAGCAATCCCAGCACTCATGGCCTGACTTTGACCATAATTTTTTTGGAATACAATCAGTGTGGTTTGAGCATTCATGTGTTGCTTGATTCTGGAAATGGTTTGGTCAGTACTTCCGTCATCAATAAATATCAGTTCATAGTCTTTTCCAGCCAAAGCGGCATGGATTTGTTGAATCATGGGCAGCACATTGTCTTCCTCATTCATCACGGCAACAACTACAGATATTTTCATGCCTACAAATTAAAGGGTTATTTGTCCAAGCCCATCATTTTTTTGAAAAAACCACCAGGGAGAACCTCCCCAATTTAAGGTCTTTTCCAATCGGAAATCGAAGCGCTGCAAGGTTTTAAATGAGCTGATATGACCCACTCGGACATAGGCGCCCAGTTGCATCGCCGGGGCTCCGGGATGTTCCTGAAAAAATGCATGCAGCAAATGTTTGCTGTTGCCTTGCTTGCGAAATGTGGGAGCCAACTGAAACGACAGTAAGGGCAGTTCGGTGTCATCAGGGTATTTTTTTAATCCAATAAATCCCGTTATTCGGTTTTCTGGATTTAAGGCCACATAGGAAATCAAAAAACGCGGACCAAACAGGTAACGATCTAAATCCTGAATCGAGTTGGGGTAGGGATGGGAAGAGAAATGCAGAGATTCAGAATCTCGAAACAGGGGAAGTAAAACCGGAAGGTGCCTGTCGCAGGTCTTTTCGAGCAACAATTTTTCTGGTTTTAACGGACTCGATCTCAAAAGGTATTGAAATTCATAATCAACCCAATCTTGGGCGTGAATCCATGTAAATTGACTCGTCCAAACATAAATTGTTGACCTAATCCAATATCAAGCAGGGCAAATTCACCCAACTCTACCATGACACCCACTTGAGGACGAAGACCAAAAAAGGCAGAACCTTGAACCAAGGTTAATCCCATGGTTCCCCCGGCATAAGGGCGTAAAATGTAGCCCTCCGGTCTGAAGCAATATTCTCCACCTCCCATTAAATCAACAACTTGCCCTCCAATGTCACCAAAATCATTGATCAACAGGGTGTAACCTGCATCGGCCTTTAAACTGACGTTGTCATTTAAGAAATAGCGGTTAGAACCAAAAAATCCAACGCCTAAATTTACTCCCTGAAAAACAAGGGATGAAAAATCATTGGTCGGTACCATAAACTGAATACCACCTTGGGAGTAATTTTGACTAAACCCCGAACTACCTAGGCTTAAAGCAAATAGAACGATGAGAAAAAAACGCTTGAACATGGTTCAAAAGTACATATTTGCTTTGGTTTACCGAAACCGCTCCCATCCACGGGATTTTTGTATCTTGCTACATCAAAAAAGCGAAGCACAATGGGTAAATGCGTTTTTTGCGGGCATTCTGCAGGTTGGTTCAGAAAAAAACACATTCGTTGCATTGAACGCCATGAAAAGGCAAAGCCTGCAATTCAGAATCTGGTTTCTGAAACCTTGGGAATTCCCTCCAAAATGGATGGATTGTTCGATCGAGTAAAAGAACTCTCCTTATCTGGGTTTATGACTCCAGAAGAACGAAAATACTACAGCGCTTTAGGTATAGAAAAGGGGGTTGAATTGATGTTGGACGACCACATTATTTCAGATGATGAATTTAGCCGCCTGGAACAAGCCCTTCAGGAATTGGAAGTTGACCACGAGATGCAGCGCAGTACAGGCCTTCATGAAATTATGGCCAAGGCCTTGACACTTTCTGCCCTGAACCAGGGCCGGATTCCTTCCGGTTTAATTAAGTTGCCCGAAGATTCCCCTTTTTTGTTTCAGAAATCAGAAACCGTGGTTTGGGTGTTTAGTCAGGTTTCTGCCGCTGAACGTACCACACAAGTTCAATATCAAGGCTCTAGCCAGGGAGTCAGCATTCGCATTATGAAGGGCGTTTACTACCGAACGGGCGCCTTTAAAGGACATCCGGTTGAGGTTGAAAAAATGAAACCCCTTGGCAGAGGGATGCTGGCTGTTACCACCAAACACATTTACTTCGCCAGCTCAAAAACCAGCTTCAAAGTACCCATTCCAAAACTGGTGGCCATTCAAGCCTACGACAATGGATTGCAAATTCAAAAAGATGGAGTTCGAAGCAAGCCCATTTTATTGTCCGGTTTGGACGTTTGGTTTGCCAGCAATCTTTTAAGTCTGATTTTTGAAGGCCCTGAGGAAGCCTAAATGGAATTCAGCACAAGAACAGCTTACCTCCAACGAATGGATTTGATTTCATAATGACGGGATTCTATTCCCTGAATCCCTTGTACCAACAGTTCAATACGGTTCTGTTCATCCACTCCCACGGCAATTCCACCAAAGACTTCACCTGTAGAAATGAGTTCAAATT
>JAQCBQ010000094.1 GCA_027621385.1 Bacteroidota bacterium
ATCAAAATTTTACTTCCTTTTACCTTTTCCAGTTCTTTAGGTTCAATGGCGTTGGCATCGGTGATGTAACTCAGGTCGCCAATGCGAAATCCAAGCACGGGAAGTTTGTGGTGCCAAACTTGAATGGGAATAAATTCCAAATCTCCAATCCAAAACGGGTTTTCTCCGATGCGTTCAAAGGTTAAATTGGGCACTCCGGGGTATTTGTGCTCGGCAAAGGCATAGTGGAATTCACGCCGCAGGGCCCGTTCTACGCCTTCGGTGCAGTACAAGGGCATGTCTTGCTGTTGCTTGAAATTAAAGGCCCGTACATCGTCCAGTCCGGCCACGTGGTCTTTGTGCTCATGGGTAAATACCACCGCATCCAGGCGCTCGGGCTTGGCCCTCAGCATTTGCTGCCGAAAATCCGGTCCCGTATCAATCACCACGGTTGTGCTGTCCGATTGAATCAACACGCTGCTGCGCAGTCGGTTGTTGCGAAGGTCAGTTGAAACACAGACAGGGCAGTCGCAGCCAATAACAGGCACGCCTTGAGAGGTTCCCGTGCCTAAAAAGCGAAGTTGAAATGCTGCCGATTTTGCCAAAGCTTATGCGTTTTGCATCAGCGGTTTCCAGATTTTCTGCAGCACGTGTAAGGTGTATTCTACATCGTCCATGCTGTTGTATCGACTGAATGAAAAGCGAATGGCCGGACGGCCTTCCGGAGCTCCAATGTTTGACAGCACATGGCTTCCCTTTTGAGAACCGGAGGAACAGGCGCTTCCCCCCGAGGCAGATATGCCATGAATGTCCAATTTCATCAAAAACATTTCGGTATCGGGAGTGGGAGGTAGGCTCACATTCAGGACGGTAAATAAATCGTTGGGCCCCATGCTGCCATTGAATTCACAGTCTGGAAATAGGGTTCGAAGGCCTTCCGCCATTCGGTTCTTCAACGCTACAATGTGATTTCTGTGCTCTTCCATTCCTTGGGTAGCCAATTCAAGGGCCTTGGCCAAGGCTGAAATTCCAAACAGGTTTTCGGTTCCTGCCCTTAGGTTGCGTTCCTGGGCTCCGCCGGTAATCAATGGCGTTATTTTCACCCGATCTAAATTGACGTATAAAAACCCTATGCCCTTTGGTCCATGGAATTTATGCGCTGAACAGGTGGCTAAATCCACCGGCAAACGCTCAAATTGAAGGTCGAAATGCCCCATGGTTTGAACGGTATCGCTGTGGAAAATCGCTCCGTATTTTCGGCACAATTGCCCCACGGCCTCTAGGTCAATGGCGGTTCCAATTTCGTTGTTGGCATGCATTAGCGATACCAAACTGCCGGGATGCTGTTGAAGTTGGGCTTCAAGTTCTACCATGTCATGTTGTCCCCAGCGGTTGGGTTTCAGCCAATGTACGGTGGCTTTGCCCTCGGATGCTATTTCTTCAATGGTATGGGTTACGGCATGGTGTTCAATGGGCGAGGAGATGATGTGGCGAATTCCCATGCAGCCAATGGTTTGCCGAATGGCCATGTTGTCGGCTTCGGTGCCTCCACTGGTAAAAAATATCCGCGAAGGCTGAGTACCAGTCAATTCGGCCACTTTTCTTCGCGCTTTTTCAAGTACGGCTTTGGCTTCTCGTCCATGCCCATGAATGGAGGAAGGATTTCCAAAGCAGGATAGCATCAGCGATGATATTTCCTCGGCCACCTCAGGTGCCATCGGAGTGGTCGCCGCATTGTCCAGATAAATTTTTCTCATGCCTTAAGAAATGATGGATTTTAGCCATGCATGAGCCTGATTGGCGTATGCTTCAGCCGTTTGAACGGACAGGGCTTCGGTATAAATTCTAAAAATAGGCTCGGTGTTCGACCTGCGGATGTGAATCCAGCCTTCAGGGCGCTCAAACCACAATCCATCTACGGTCACCGGATTTTCCTGAGCCAAGGCTGCCCTTAAGTCTGCAAGGGCTTTGGCTGTATCGAGTTGGGCCGGAGCCTCTACTTTTGATTTCACCATAACGTATTCCGGATACATGGCTTTAAGGTCGGATAGACGAACCTGTTGACGGGCCATGTACGACAGCAGCAAGGCCACGCCGGCCAGGGCATCTCGACCATAATGCAGGTCGGGTAAAATCACGCCGCCGTTGCCTTCGCCTCCCAGCACGGCGCCGACTTCTTTCATTTTAGCAACCACATGCACCTCTCCAACAGCCGAAGTATAGCGCTGGCATCCATGTTTTGCGGCAATGTCGGCCAAACCACGGCTGGAAGACAGGTTGGAAACCACCGGACCCGGATTGCGGCTCAAAACATAATCGGCCACGGCTATCAGGGTGTTTTCTTCGCCAAAAAACCGACCGTTTTCATCCACCAAGGCCAAGCGATCTACATCTGGATCTACTACAATCCCTACATCAACTGACTCTTCTTTAACCATTGAACAATAGGTGGTTAAGTGTTCTGGCAATGGCTCAGGATTGTGAGGAAATTTGCCGGTGGGGTCTCCGTAGGGGTTGTGGATGTACATTACGCCCAATTGTTCCAACAGCTGAGGTATGGCAATGCCTCCGCTGGAATGCACTCCATTCACCGAAACCCGAAACCGGGCCTTACGAATGGCATCTACATCCACCAAGGGATGTTTCAATATGGCTTCAATGTGTTTGTCGATAAAATTGCCGGGACATTCTATGCTCCCCATGGCTTGTATCGAAGCATAAATGATGTCGGAGGGATTGATCGACAACAGGGCTTGACCGTCTTCTGCCGATAAAAATTCGCCTTTTTCATTTAGCAATTTCAAGGCATTCCATTCCACCGGATTGTGAGATGCCGTAAGAATAATACCGCCTTGAGCCGAATAATAGGGAACGGCCATTTCAACCGTGGGAGTGGTAGATAAGCCTAGGTCAATGACGTGGATGCCCATGCCTACCAAGGTTTGGGCCACCAAACTTGAAATCATCGGACCAGATGGTCGGGCATCTCGGCCAATAACCACTGAAATTTTGGGCTGAGGATGCCTTTTTTGCAACCAGTGCCCGTATGAAGAGGCAAACCTTACGGCATCGGCCGGAGTTAAGTTGTTTCCTGATGCACCACCTATGGTGCCACGTATGCCCGAAACGGATTGAATTAGTGTCATATCTGAACCAAAATGCTCAATGAGGTTGTTCTTGGGCAAAGATAGGCAGACCCTAGGACTTTCCCTACCTCCAAATTTGGTGTTTTTTCTTTCCTATTCCCGAATTAATCCCGAAAGATGCTTCAACAATCCGATTAATTAACTAAGTTTGTTTGTTACCTTCACCGCAATGTTTGAAGATTTTGAGGAAGACGATATAAATCCGCTGTTGGAACGGTTCCGTGAGGGAGCCCAACGGAACGAGCCGGTTTATTTTGATGTGGAGGATTTTGAATCGCTCATCCAGTATTTTTTAACCCGAGACAATGCAGAACATGCCTGGTTGGCATGGAATTGGGCCCAGCAATTTCACAGCGACAATCCCTGGATTCCTTTCTTAAAAGCACGGCTCCTGATGTTTGAAAACCGATTGGGAGAAGCCTTGACCTGCCTGGAAAACGAACCCAACGACTCTGAATTGTTGGAATTAATCTGGCACCTAAGGGCCGAAATTTATGGGGATTTAATGGAGCATGACTTGGCTTTGCTCTACTACAAAAAGGTGTTGAAGGTCTGTGCCGTAGAAGCCAAAGCCATGATTTACATGGATATGGCCCACGAATACGTGATGAAGGAAGAGCATGAAGAAGCACTTAATGCCTTGAAAAGAGCCATTCGACTGCAACCCGAAAATGAACAGGCCTATTCTACGCTCTTTCATCTGGCCGATGAACTCGAACTAGCCCAAGATTTGCTGGCATTTTTCAATGGACTTACCGATCAGAATCCCTACAATTCATTGGCTTGGTACTACTTAGGCATCACATATAAAAGCCTGGATTTTATCGAAGAAGCTTTACGTTGCTTCGATTTGGTGGTCACCATACGCGAAACCGCCAGCGAAGCGCACATGGAAATGGCTTCCTGCTTTATGCACCTGGAATCGTGGGCCTCTGCCAAACGCAGCATTGAATTGGCCAGAACGCATGGCGGAGAAACCATAGGTCTTGATTTTATGACCGGTGAATGCCTTGAAAATCAAGAGGAATGGGAAGAGGCCTTGGTGTATTACAGAAAGGTGGCCGAGGCCGTTCCCGGATATGCAGAAGCCTGGATGGGCATTGGTGTGTGCCTGTGCGAAACCGGATTGGTTTTGGAAGGGCTGGCTCACATGAATCATGCCGTTGAACTGGAACCTGAATATGCAGAATATCGGCTTGTACGCGCCGTTTGGCTCCGCGATTCCGGAAAATTAGGCGAGGCCGAAAAAGAATACCAGGCCTTGGCCGAAACAGACTCGGGGAATTGGGAACTGTATTACGATTGGGCTGCTTTGTATGTACGCATGGACGATTATGCCATGGCCATAGAAACCATGATGCAGGCGCTGAAATGCGAACCCAATTCGGCCTTGATTCACTACAGAATCGCCGCCATTGCTTACCGCCAAGGCTCCCGACAAATGGGCCGGGATTTTTTACAACAGGCCCTGAGTATGGATTTTTCCTCCTACCCCGAAATGCTGGAACTCATTCCAGAATTGGCCTTGGATTCTTCTGTTACTGAACTTATAGCACATTATAAACCACATGAAAATTAATCTCTCCCACATACCGGAACGGCCAGAAAAGCCAAGGCAAAACGGACTTAATATGGTTATGGATAAGGGACTCAGCCTTCGCCAAGCCGAAGACCTGGTTTCCGTTAGTTCCAATTTAATCGATTTTATCAAGTTGGGCTTTGGTACTTCATACGCTACCCCCAATGTGCACGAAAAAATTAAGCTGTACCAAAACGCCGGCATCAAAGTCTATCTAGGGGGTACATTCCTGGAAGCTTTTGTCCGCCGAAATGCCCTGGCTGAATACTACCGCTTGCTGGATGAATGGAAATTGGACGTAGCCGAAGTATCAGACGGAAGCATCCATATTTCAAACAAACTGAAGTGCAAGTTGATTGAAGATCTGGCCAAGCGGGTTACCGTGCTTTCAGAAGTAGGCTCCAAAGAAGAGGGGATATTGATTGCCCCCAACAAATGGAAGCAAATGATTCAGGATGAACGGAATGCCGGAGCCTGGAAAGTTATAGCCGAAGCCAGAGAAAGCGGAACGGTAGGCATTTACCGCCCCTCAGGAAAGGCCCACACCACTCTAATCCAGAAAATTTTGGCCGTGGTCGATCAAACGCATTTGATTTGGGAGGCCCCACAGAAAAACCAACAGGTCTTTTGGATTAAACTGCTGGGCGCAAATGTGAACCTGGGCAACATCGCCCCCGATGATGTGATTCCACTGGAAACACTGCGCCTGGGCCTTCGTGGCGATACGTTTTTTCAGTTCCTTCCCGAAGCCATGGCTCAAACGGACGTTACAAAACTGGATTTTCCAAGCTGATATTAAAAAATTGATATGCAGGAAATTACAGTACATCAATTGAAAGAATGGATGGACAAGAAAGAGGCCTTTGTCTTAATCGATGTCCGCGAACCCTACGAGGCTGAATTGGGGAATTTAGGCGGAACTTTGATTCCTATGGGACAGGTGCTGGAACGCGTTCAGGAAATTCCTAAACAAGGAAAGGTAGTCATGCATTGCCGCTCAGGTGGACGCTCATCCAGCGTAATTAAGGTGTTGGAAGAAGAATACGGCTACACCAACCTGATCAACCTGACAGGCGGCATAGCAGCCTGGGCCGATGAAATAAATCCCGAATTAATCTTGGGTTAAATGAAATCCAACCTCATCTTATTCTTGAAAGGCATGGCCATGGGGGCTGCCGATGTGATTCCCGGAGTTTCAGGAGGTACCATTGCCTTTATTTCCGGAATCTACGAACGCTTAATCTCGGCGCTGTCTGCGGTCGATGTTTCCTTGATTTCGACCTTTAAAAACGAAGGATTTGCAGCCGTTTGGAGAAAAATAGATGGCTTTTTCCTGCTGGTTCTGTTTGCCGGTATCGGCAGCAGCATTCTTTCTCTGGCGAAAGGCTTGTCCTTTTTGCTTGAAAACCATCCCATTCCCGTTTGGTCGTTCTTCTTTGGATTGATTATCGCGTCTGTTTTGGTGGTGTATCGGCAACTTAAAACCCGGAAAGCCCTGCTTATTATTCCCTTTGTGCTGGGCATTGCCTTTGCCTGGTGGATTACCATGCTGGTGCCCGCTCAAAGTTCCAATTCCTTGCCCTTTGTTTTCTTTTCCGGAGCCATTGCCATTTGTGCTATGATTCTACCCGGCATCTCCGGGTCGTTCATTCTCCTGATTCTGGGTAAATATCAGTACATATTGGAATCGCTGCATCAGCTGAGAATCGATGTGATTTTGGTGTTTATGGCCGGATGTGGAATAGGTCTGTTGTCCTTTGTCCGTCTGGTGAAATGGTTGTTTGCCAAATACCACGACCTCAGTATTGCGGTGTTGGGAGGATTTATGATTGGAAGCCTGAATAAAGTATGGCCATGGAAAATAACCCTGGAATCGATTCTTTTAAAAGATAAACTCATTCCTTCGGTTCAACAGAACGTTAGCCCCTGGGCCTACGAGTCGCTCAGCGGAATTCCGGCCGAGCTCCCGCTTTCTCTGGCCTGTGCCGCAATTGGGCTAGGGTTAATTTTGGTTTTGGAGTATGCCGGAAATCGGAACAGATTGGCTTAACAACATGCCGGAAATCGGAACAGAGCCTGAGCTGTACGGGCTGTTTGGATTTCCCCTAGGCCATTCCCACAGTCCTGCGCTGTTTCAGGTTTTTTTTCAGGAGCATGGGCTTCATGCTGAATACCATCTTTGGCCGAACCAACACCCGGACAACTGGAAAATCTGGGCCGAAGAACAGCCGCGGCTTCGGGGCTTTAATGTCACCATTCCACACAAGGTGGCCATCATGTCCGGCTTGCAGTTGAGCCCTGAGGCCAAGGCCATCGGAGCCGTCAACTGCGTTTCGGTACAGCGCAGCTCCGATTCCATTTGGGGAATTGGATACAACACAGACGCAGTGGGTTTTTGGAATGACCTGCAGGCCTGGATGCCTCAACTGCCATCAAATGCCTTGATTTTAGGAAATGGTGGCTCTGCCCGGGCTGTTTCATACGCTTTGAGTCAGGCGAAGATTCCCCACCAACAGGTTGGGCGCATACGGCGCAATCCCGGAGATTTGCTTTGGCATGAATTGGATGCCCACCGATTGCAGGAAGTCCATTTGATTGTGCAAACCACCCCCTTGGGCATGTGGCCCAATTCGGCAGAACTGCCCCCCTTCAATCCGGATTGGTTGTCGCCTCGGCATGCGGTGTACGACCTGATTTACAATCCGGCACCTTCCTTGTTTTTAAGCCGGGCGGCCGAGCAGGGTGCTCAGGTTCGAGACGGCAGTGGGATGCTGAAGCAACAAGCCCTGGCCTCATTGTTCATCTGGAAACCCGAACTGAAACCAAGGCCATAAAAAGGGGCCGAGGCCGATACCCTGAACCGCTTAAGGAATAATGTTGAATTCCAGGATGGAGATGTGGTAGCTGAAGGGATAGGTATTGCAGCAATTGGCCGAAGCCTCCAACCGAACCTGATCGCCCGCTTTCACCCAAATGGGCGTAGGATCGCCCGACAGCAAAGAATAGGCTCCCCAGGCATTTCCTGAGTTCACTTGAATGGTGCGTGTAACGTGCGAGGTGTTCATGCCGGCAAAGGGGGCTGCGGCCTCGATTTTCCATACTTTATTGGCGGGAACGGTCCAGGTTGGGCTGGTGTAGGAGAAGGTGCCTGAGCCCGTTCCGGAATGACTAACCACCTGATTGAATTGCAAACTTCCCTGGGCTTTGAGCTGTGCAGCAAAAATAAAGCAAAGGCAAACCAAGATTCGAAGTTTCATGGGGACGAATTATTTTTAATAAAAGTACACATTGCCCTTGACAGGTTGAAGAAATTCAGGGAACTTTGCTGCCTAACACATATGGACATGAACTACCTGATTGGTTTGGCTTTGCCTTTCGTGGCGGCCCATGTCCCTCACCCCGGGCCGGTTTACGCCCCAAGTAAACCAACATGCGTCGAATCGGTAAGGCTACCTGCGCTAGCCCAACCGGAGCATTCCAATCCCAACGAACGGGAGTATTCCAAGGTGACCTTGTACGTGTGGTACAGCCATTCTGCCTCGAACAACCATTGGAAAATTGTGGATTCCACAGGCAAGGTGGTCGATTGGGGAGGACCGGGTCAGGAGCAATCCTGGAATCGAAAGCGGGAATTGGATTTAGCACCGGGCCGCTACAGGTTGCATTGCATGGGCATACATCCACAGGGTTGGAATGGGGGCTTTGTACTTCTTCAAGGTTTGGGCTGGCAATTTGGGCCGGTTCAACCCGGGAATGGCGCTTCAGCCTGGACCTTTGAGGTTCCCGAGCCGCGGCGGTCGGCGGCGACCGATACCTCAGCTCAATCCTTTCCTAAGCTGCTGCACGGTTGGATTGAAGCCGGAGGAGAAACCGTACAGGGGTATGGTTTTGACTTGGAAAAGCATGGAGCCGGATTGTACCGCATTCGATTTCGGAGTAGCTTTTCCCGGTCGCCCACCGTAGTGGCAAGTCCGGCAACGGTGGGTCAGCACCCGCAGGGAATCCCCCTGAACATGGTACAAATTGCCGCCGTTCGAGCCAGCGATTGCTGGATTGAAGTGTTCAATTACGAAGGATTACCGGAAGACGGGGGATTTACCTTTATGGCCTGGGAGTAGGAGCAAGGTAGGAAATCAAATTTGGACTTGGAGGATTTTGGGGGAGGATGAAATTGCGCATACCTTCTCCGGGTGCCGCTTGTGCACTGTTTTGAGAAGAGCCATCAAGGTTTTACTCTAATAATTTTATCACCTTTCATGATAACCAATTCAGAATTCATTTTCTTTTTGAACTCAATCAATTTCTCATAGACTTTATCCATGCCTTCCAAAATTCTTGTTTGGTTGGGTGTTCTTTTATGCGCCTTTTTCATAATAGCTTTTAAGTTGATTGAATTTAACCTTATTCAAAACCTCAAGTTCAGATTGAATTGTTTTCTCAGCAATCAAATCGTGTTTTCCTTCAGAATTGTCAAAAATCATAATTTCATCCGCAATGGGTAAATATATTTCAAACAGATTTTTGATTCCGTTAATATATCTCCGCCTAATTATTTCAGATTCTATATAATGTCCTCCTTCTATAACTCTTGTTCTTACACGCTCTATTGCTAGGTCTACATTTCGTAACCAGAAGCATTTTTTAAATTTTTTTTTTGCATCGGTCTTCAGTATATTGGAATGCAGAAACATAACCTCCCATCGCTTTAATATGAATGTCTGCACCAAATAAATGTTGGTCAATTGTGACACTTCTGATATATCTAAAAGCAATTACTTGCTCGTCTACTCCGAAAAGATAAGAGTTGCGTTTTTTTATAGTTATTGTTTCTTCATCAGTGTCAACAATTATATGCCATGGATTCAATACATGGGCTGGTTTCCCATTCATTACTAAAGCATTTGCGGAAGATTGTGCTTCAAATCTCATAATCTTATATATTTTTTTTATTATTATTTCCGAAAACTTCTTCGAAAACTTCTATAACACATTTTAGTGAAGCATAATATGGACCATCTTCTCCTGTGAGAAGTGAAATATTAATGTA